>DAOUVF010000098.1 GCA_030667765.1 Bacteroides sp. | reverse complement strand
TGGTGTTTTTACGGAGTATTATGCCGTCAAAGGAATTGCGCTCCACCCTGGTACGCCTGATATTTTATATGCCATGACCTATGCCAGATCAGCCTCCGGAGGCGGATGGGATGTGGAACCCGGAAACATAATCAGGTATAAACTGGAAGGAGATTTTACATCCACCAAAGTGGTATCCGCTTCAATAGATGCAGATGCATATATCTATCCAAACCCATTTAATGATAAGATCAGTTTTGATTTCAGCGATATGCCCCTGAATAAGCAGGCCATGCTGCGCATTTATGACCTGCGTGGCAGATTGCTGCTGGATGAAAAGCTGGGCAATATCCAATCACTGACCTGGAATGGAACAGACAGGAATGGAAGGAATGTCCCGGCAGGAATGTATATTTACAGGGTTGATGATGGATCGGTCATTGCAGGCAAGATCCTGAAAATTAAATAAAATTTAAATCACCAATAAAAACCAGATACCATGAAACTTAAGATCCTGACAATATCACTTTGCCTGTTTGGAATGATTCATTTTGCCAACGGGCAATATGAAGCATACATGAAAAAGATAGGGGAGTCCCAGAGAACAAGCTATGTCATGTATACAGATAACAACGGTAACCTGTATTACGTGAATATTGAAAACCACTATCTGGACCTCATGAAATACGATATACAGTCAGACCAGGTTATTACAATTGCCGACAATTTCATAGGCGATTATCTCGAAGGAACCACACCCTACAATGAAGGATTTGGTTCTATTGCACCCACCATTACCGGCGATACGGTTTATTGCATGACCACTGCAGGCACAAACCACGGAAATGCCGATATCTTTCGGCTGATCTGTTCCAGGGATACCCTTGAACATGTAACAGGCATCTGTGGAACAAACGTCTGGAAGATATTCAATATGACCCTGAGCAGGGATAATAAAACCCTGTTTTATATCGGCAATAATACATCTTCCGGGAAAGCATTGTATAAAATTGAACTGGAGACACTTGAATGTGATAATATCCTGGACCTTGATCCAATCATCCCCCACAGGGATCTCTGCTTCGGGGGGATCAATGTCTGGGATAATTTTGACAATTTTTATCTGCCTGTGTGGAGCTGGGACTACGACCCGGGAGACCTGGCCATGCTGCGGGTCCATATTGGAGATGGTGAATATTCTGCCCAGGTCATAGAATTCACAGATGACGGTTCCTCCGCCGGTGACCGGCTGCTGCCCGGATTCCGCCATCACTCCTGCTGGTCAGGCATTGGAGCTGCTTCCAACGGAAATATCTACATTGGGGCCAGCAACCATTATCAATCATCGAATGGTTCCGGGGAGCACGGCAATGTTGCCATATATAAATGGGATCCCGCGAAAGAGGAAATGACCCTTCTGGGTGACCTGAAATCTACTTCGGAAGCAGTGAATAACTGGATGGATGGAGAAAGCCAGCACAAGGTCCACAGCTTTATCATTGAAAACGCAGATGGAAAAATGTATTTTTCATCAGACGATTATTACCCGAGTCATTTTGTCCGTGGAGCTCATGTCTACACCATTGATCTTGAGACGGATAAGCTGGAGGATTACAGTAAAACCCAATCCTATGTGATGAAGAGGGATTTCTCTGTGGTTGAGAATGGAGATGTAGCATCTACAACCAGTGGGGTTTTTGCTGAATACTACGGACTCAAAAGTATATCCCTGAATTCCAGGTACCCTGAGGTGCTATATGCCATAACGTGGGCAAATCCGGGCGGGGTAATGGAACCCGGAAACATTATTAAGCACATGATTGACAGTGATTTCAGTACAGATATACATCCACAGATAAGCAATCCGGAAATCAGAATTTATCCAAATCCATTTAATGATCAAATCAGTTTTAATTTCAGCAATATTGAGTCTGCCGGACAGCCGGTATTGCGAATATTTGATATGTATGGACGCTTGCTGTTTGAAGAGATGGGAAGCAAGGATCCCGTATTAACCTGGAGTGGAAAAGATATCAGAGGATCAGAGGTACCATCCGGTTTGTATATCTACTCCCTTGATATTAACGGTAAAAGAATTACCGGCAAGATAATGAGGCAATAATAAGACTTAAGCATGCGCAAGGGAATATTTGGCTCCATCCTGGTGATGACCATGGCATCCTGGTTGTTTACCTCATGTTCCAAACCGGATGAGGGATATATTGAACAAAATGTGGATGCCGGGGATTTATTTACTACCATAACACAGAATCCCGCCTTAAGAGAAAACAAAAACGGTGAAGCATTTGCCTGGAATGCATGCAACGGGGCCGATCTGTTCGTAAAGGGCTTTAAGGCATGGCACGATACGAGCTGGCTGAACAATGCAGTTAAATACTACCGGTTCTTGCTGGACAATATGAAAGCTGCACCCGATGGGTACAAGGGATTGATCGGAAGGAATTTCAGAAACAAGCTATGGTCAAATGAACAGGTGAGTGATGCACTTGCCATCAATCCGATGCTGGAATTCAGTGAACTGGTCCTGGGTGATCCTGAACTAAGTGCAACCTACGGAAATGAAGCAAAAGAATATGTTGCATTCGCCAAAAAACACGTGATCGAAAAATGGGATGATCGCGGGCTCTGGCATGAAGAAGGAGCATATGGGGATTATATCTTTGGCAATGATTTTATCGATCCGGATAAGCCAGCAGAGTGGGTAATTGATACTACCGGCATTCATTCCGGAATGAGCCAGAAATTCAATATTGCGAATAAACTCGGCGTGACCAGCCTGCGTCTTTACCGGATCACCGGGGATGAATTCTACCGGGATAAAGCAGAGAAACTTTTCTATCGGATGAAAAGTAATTTTCAGTATTTCGACGATCACTATGTCTGGCATTACTGGGTCCCTTTTTATGAAGGAGACGTCCTGTTTGATAAAAATGATCTGATTCACTGGACAGCTGTTCATCCCTTTCGTGCCGGTTACCAGGCATCTGAGGTAAAACAGATCGTGGAAGCATATCATACCGGGCTTGTTTTCAGTGAAACCGACATACAACGGATCATTCATACCAATCTGGAGGTAATGTGGAACCAGGATACGGTCCACCCTGTTTTTATCAACTCAAACGGAGCTATGCCTGATACGACGGGGATGGCAGGCTTTTTAAAAGGGCATAAAACTGGGAATCGACTGAGAAATATGGGGACTTTGTGGACAGCCCTGGTTGATTTTGATGCAAGGGCACGCCAGCTCTACGAAAAACAGATTGAAAATCCAGATAACAATAAGGCTAAAATCAGACGGGCATATTATTATAATGTGATCAGACAGGAAGAACCGGATTTTAAAAGGAAGTATACCAGGGAGGTTAAGGTTAAGAATGTACCTCTTGGAAATTCCAGTGAAATTACGGTTGCAACAGTGATCCCGTATATTATTGCAGAGGGAGAGAATTCATGTATAGTTACAAAGTCAAATACCACCGGTCCACTTGACATTGCCCTCTATACCGCTGATGGAAAAGAAAGGCTCAAAACAATTTATGCCGGTGATATCCTTGGAGGTATCGACGGCCATAAAGGTTTCCGGATGATTAAATGGGATGGGACCGACCCGGATAATACAGAAAAATACAGGGGAGATTATCTTATCCGGTGGAAGCTGGGAGATGGATATCGTGATTATGCAATTAAAATTGTTGAATCTAAGAACTAATTTTACTGAATATGAAGACAGGCAGGACCATACTATTGATCAGTTTTGCTATTTTATTATGGCAGACCGGATGTATTAAAAATACCAGCCAACCACTGGAAATCAGCAGTGAGAATCCAAGATACTTTACCGATGGAAGTGGTAAAGCAATCTATTTGACAGGCTCCCATACCTGGTCAAACCTGGTGGATATGAGTCCCCAAGACCCCCCCGAACCATTTGACTATATTGCCTATCTGGAATGGATGGATCAGTATAACCACAATTTTTTCCGTCTATGGACATGGGAACTTATGGCCTGGGATAACAGTGCCAATGAACCTGACTCAAATGAATATAAGTTGCATAAGGTTGCGCCGCTTCCATTTATGCGCACGGGTCCGGGAAAGGCATTGGATGGCAAGCCAAAATTTGATCTGCGACAATTCAATCCTGAATATTTTCAGCGGCTGCGCAATCGGACTGAAGCCGCGAGGGAACATAATATTTATGCGTCCATAATGCTGTTCGAGGGCTGGGGCTTACAGCGCCTGGAAGCCGGGTGGATAAATCACCCTTTCCACCCTGAAAATAATATAAACGGAATAAATGGTGACCTGAACGGAGATGGATACGGGCTTGAAGTTCACACCCTTGCAGATACGGGCATAACATCCATACAGACAAACTATGTCAGGAAAGTAATTGAAACAGTGAATGACCTTGATAATGTCCTGTATGAAATCTCCAATGAAAACCATCCTCCCTCCACCCAATGGCAGTATTATATGATTGATTTTATTCATGAATATGAAAAGGGCCAACCTTACCAGCATCCAGTCGGCATGACTTTCCAGTTTAAAGGGGGCAGCAATGAAACCCTGTTTGAATCTCCAGCAGATTGGATCTCTCCAAACCCTGAAGGCGGATATCGTGACAACCCTCCGGATGCTGCCGGACGAAAATTGATAATCACGGATACGGACCACCTGTGGGGTATCGGAGGAAACCATCAATGGGTCTGGAAGAGCTTTTTAAGGGGGATGAATCCAATTTTCATGGATCCCTATGACTGTTCAGTATTAAAGGGATCTTACTATCCTGAATGGGTGGAACCGATAAGAAAAAGTATGGGCTATACCCTGGCATATGCAAAGCGGATGAATCTTATTAAAATGGCACCTGAGAATGACCTCGCATCATCTGCTTACTGTATGGCAGAAAAAGGGAAAGAATACCTGGTTTATTTACCTGAAGGGAATGAGGTAACTGTTAATTTAACGGATGCTTCCCGTGACCTACAGGTGGAATGGTTCAATCCGAATACAGGGGAAACATTAAAACAGGGAAAAATAAAGGGTGGCCATGTACCCGTAATGAAATCACCCTTTGGTGATGATGATGCAGTTCTGTACCTGAAATAATAATCACAGGATGTTCAAGATCAAAAATTTAAGGTGGCTGATCGTAGGATTGCTTTTTGTCGCGACCGCCCTCAGTTTTCTCGACCGGCAGGTATTGTCCATATCCATCCTGAAAATACAGACAGACCTGGATGTTTCAGATGTACAGTATGGATGGATCAATACAGGGTTTCTGATCAGTTACGCCCTGATGTTCACACTCGGCGGCTGGCTGATCGATAGATTCGGAACCCGGATTGGATTGGCCGTGTCAGTGGGATTGTGGTCCATATCCAATGCCATGCATGGCGCGGTGCAGAATGTATGGCATCTGGGCACTGCCAGGTTTTTTCTGGGAATAGGAGAGGGGGGGTGTTTCCCCGGGGCAGCCAAAGGCGTTACAGAATGGTTCCCTCAGAAACAGAGGGCCCTGGCCATGGGTATCGCGATAGGCTGAGCTGCACTGGGCGCTGTTATTGCACCTCCTCTAACCGTTTATCTGATCTCAATTTTTGGATGGAGAGGGGCATTTGTCGCTACAGGGATATTCGGAGGAATATGGGTACTCGTGTGGCTGATCTTTTTCCACAAACCTCAAAAATCACCTTTTATTACAAAAAACGAATTGGCTCTTATTGAAGAAGATAAGGATCCGGAAAAGGAAAAGAAAACAAAAAAGATATCTGTCCCGATAAAACAGATCCTTCAGACCCGGCAGGCCTGGGGCTTAATTTCCATACGGTTCCTACTCGACCCGGTTTTTTACTTTTTTATGTTCTGGATACCCAAATATTTAAGTGAGGAGCGTGGCGTTTCTTTTGAACGTATCGGTGAATTGTTCTGGATCCCATTTTTTGCCCTAGGCATTTCAAACATAATCGGAGGGGGCGTTTCCGACCGCCTGATAAAATCTGGCATGTCTGTGAACAGGGCAAGAAAAACCGTAATGGGACTTGCTGCAGCGTTGACCATGGTAGCACCGCTTACGGTTGTAGCATCAAGCGCAGAGGTCGCTATAATCTTCATGTCACTTATTATGTTTGCCCATGGTTTCTGGATCACAAATTACATCACCATAACCAGTGAGCTGTTCGGCAAAAATGCGACATCAACAGTGGTTGGAATGTGTGGATCTGCAGGGGCCATTGCCGGCTTATTGATCAACCCGATGATCGGGAAGATCGTCGAAAATTATTCATATCTTCCCATGTGGATCACTTCCGGGATATTATACCCCATGGGATTCATTGTTTTATTACTGACGATACGGAAAATTCAGCCCCTGGAATTGCAAACAGCTAAAAACCAATAAAATAACCACATAAGATATGTTATGGGAACAAACATAATTTCACGAAGAAAACCACTGAAGGCAAATATTGGGGTTTTCGGGGTGGGTTACTGGAAGTACTGGGATCAGTTTGACGGTTTGCTGGATGAACTGAAAATCAAACAAAAAAAGTTCATTGAAAAACTTAAGTTCTCGGATGTTCATGTCGTTGATTTTGGCTTGGTGGATGATGCACAGGGTGCATATGATCTGGTACCCAAATTGAAAGCTGCCAACCTGGATCTGATTTTTTGTGATATGGTTACCTACGCCACATCCAGCACTTTTGGTGCAATTATCAGGAATATTGATGTCCCCATAGTAATGGTCGCACTGCAGCAGCTGAAAGCACTGGATTATTCCAAAGCCTCCACACATATGCAGCTGGCCAACGATGACGTTTGCTCTGTTCCTGAATTTGCCGGAGTAGCCGTTCGAATGGGTAAACCAGTGCCTGATGTAATTATCGGGACCCTGGAAGATGATCCTGATGCAGATGCTGAGATTGGTAGATATTGCCAGATTGCCAAAGTGCTGCATGACCTTAAAAATGCCAGGATCGGACATTTTGGACACCCTATCGAATCCATGCTCGACATGCACTCGGATCCAAGCATGTTCACGGCAGCATTCGGTTGTCATATTGTACAAACAGAGGCAGAAGATATCCTAATTCACTATAACCAGGTTTCAGAAGCAGAGATCAGCAAACATAAAAAAACCATTCTTGATTTCTTTGAAACGCCCGTCCCGGTTTCTGACCCTATCACACGAAAACTTACAGATGAGGATCTCTACACGGCTGCAAAAGTTAGCATTGCTCTAAATCGTTTTGTGGATGACAAAAATTTAGATGGATTGGCGTACTATTATGAATCCCTGGAAGGCTCTGATCTGAGAACAGTCGTTACCAACCTGATCGTTGGGAATTCACTGCTCACCGCTGCAGGTTTTCCAATGTGCGGGGAATCCGATCTCAAGACATGTATTGCCATGCTGATCATGGACAGGATGGAGATCGGGGGCAGCTTTGCAGAATTCCACCCGATCGATTTCAATGGAGGATTTATTCTGGTGGGACATGACGGTCCGCATCACATAAACATTGCCGACAGCAAACCTGCGCTGAGAAGCCTGATCAAGTATCACGGAAAACCCGGCAGCGGGGCGAGTGTGGAATTCAAAATAAAAGAAGGTCCCATTACCATGCTCAGTATTTCATCTACTTACGAAGGGAAATTCAAGTTTGTCATTGCGGAGGGCGAATCTGTTGCCGGTCCCATTCCCCCGACCGGAAATACGAATACCCGGGGATTTTTCAAACCGGATGTAATCACATTCCTGAAGAGATGGGTGGCCGAAGGACCCACGCATCATTTTGCCTTGGGGATCGGGCATCATGCGGAAACCATTAAAAAGATAGCTGACTATCTCAATATTGAAGCAGTAATTATCTCAGATGGAAAATAATAACAGATTATATATTTTCTGGCTGGCAATTATTGCTTCATTAGGCGGATTTTTATTTGGCTATGATACTGCGGTTATCTCCGGTACGCTTGCTTTTGTTCGTAGCCAGTTTTCATTAGAGGCAGCCATGGAGGGGTGGTATGTAAGTTCTGCACTAGTTGGCTGTATAGGTGGTGTATCCGCAGCAGGATGGCTGAGTGATAAATTCGGACGGAAAATGATCCTCCTTCTTGCCGGTATCCTGTTTTCGATATCAGCCATCGGATGTGCAGCTTCCGGTTCGTTCACAACATTGATCTTATACAGGATAATTGGTGGAATGGGTGTCGGGATCGCATCCATGTTGTCCCCTCTTTATATTTCAGAGATCTCTCCTCCAGGATTGAGGGGGAGACTGGTAGCCCTTTACCAGTTTTCCATAGCATTGGGAATACTATGTTCCTATTTCGTCAATGCCCGGTTATTGAACAATTCCGTACTTGGTTCAATGAATACCGAGGCATTAGAACTGATATTTAAGGATGAAGTCTGGCGGGCCATGCTGGGCATGGAAGCTATTCCGGCCATTTTATTTTTTATCCTGGTTACAACCATCCCTAAAAGTCCGAGATGGCTGGTGGTCAATAATCAGATACAGAAAGCCTCGAGAATTCTCAGCAGGATAGTCGGACCGGAATCAGCAGCCTCAGAGATCAAAGAAATTATCGAAACAGTCAGCGCAGAAAAGGATTCTTTGAGAATGTTACTGAAACCGGGTATGAAATTGGCTCTACTGCTTGGAGTGTCTCTTGCGGTATTGCAACAATTTACTGGCATTGATGCGGTTATCTATTATGGTCCCAAGATACTGGAAGGGGCAGGATTCGGATTGAGCGAGGCATTAGGCAGCCAGGTGATCATTGGTTCCATAAATTTGTCCTTTACTATCCTGGCGATCCTGATGATCGATAAATTTGGCAGAAGAC
>DAOUVF010000127.1 GCA_030667765.1 Bacteroides sp. | reverse complement strand
CTTCCACTTATCACTTTCTTCCAGGATACGTTGCTGGTCAAGCAGCCGCATCCGGAATTCACGGCCCCTGAGGCTGATCAATCCGGTTTCGTCTGTCAGGTAATTCACAGCATTCAGGATAAACTCCTTGTTCCCAAAGCTCTGCGAAGTATACTGGTCAAAGCCAAGGGGGGCCATGACCGGCCCGTTCGGGGAATCTATGACTTCATTCCGTATGATATCTCCATCTGCCATGACGATCATACGGGTGGACTGGCTTATCCCGGCAAAGTGGATGGGTTTGTGGGACTGTACATCAGGTATGGAACGGTTGGTGAATACTGATTCAAAGTTTCCCTCCAGCAGGATCGCCAGGGGCAGATGGGCCTGGTTGTATTCTGCCTGGGAAGGCTGCAGTTCAGTTTCCCGAAGGCTGATTTCGGCTGGTACGGCCACCACCCTGGAATAGGGAGAAGTGCTGAGGAGGACTGTCTTCTTAATGGCAGGATTCTCTCCCACCGTATCTATATCACTTCCAAATTCAATCTTGATCATGTTCAGGGAACGGGTCACTGGGTGATCCTTCCCGGGTGATATCAGGGGGAAATAATACCAGGGACTGAACTCCCATTGAGCCTGTGAACCTGCCAGGCCCTTGTTCACCGGGATCACATGGCACTGGATATCCTTCACAAGATGAGGGTTCAGGCGTACACCATACCGGAACAGCTGGTCCTCTATATTGATCGGATTGTACAGGGCGAAGGTCATACCCATGAAAAGGCTGTCCATCGATACCTGTACCGGGTCCAGCAGCCAGAGGACCTTCCCTCCCTGCATGATGTACTGGTCTATCACAAATTTATCAGCCTCTGAGAAAGCCTTCACGGGCTTGGCAATGATCACGGCCTGGTATGCATCCAGGCTTCCGTACCTGCCACTGATTTCCCCCCGGTCAACCTGGTAAAAATTGGCAAGGTCCTTGGTAATATCTCCAACCTGGTAGGCATCCAGTTCGCCATGCCCCTCAAGGAAAGCTACCCTGGCGATGGTATCACTGCTGAGGGTTTTGATCATGCTGATAAACTCATACTCAAGTGATTGTATGGATTGGTGCAGGTTCACCTCTCCTGGCAATCCGGGATTGTTTTTCAGGAGGTTCACTGCTACATCCGCTTCCTTAAAGGAGATGAGGGCTCCCGGAAATACAATCTTCTGGGTGCTGCTTCCGTCCTTGGCCCGGACCTGCACATTGGTAGGCTGCAAGCCAGCGCTGTACAACTGGTTGAAAAGATTCCGGCGGATCTGGGGATCAGGATCCGCTACCGGATCGATGAATTCATACTGCAGGTTCTGTGGGGCATTTACCCTGAATTCATCCAGCAATTCCCTGATGGCCGAGTTCAGCCTGGCAAAACCCACAGGCAGATCACCCTCAAGGTATACACGGACATAGATGATCTCATCGAGATCCCTTAATATCACGCGTGTCTCTTCCGAGAGGGAATATCTTTTATCCGTGGTCAGGTCAAGACGGTAAAAAAGCAGTGAAGCGATGAAATTAATCAGTACAACCATGGCCAGCACACTGACCAGCTGAATAATATGAATCCGTTTCCTGCTCTGTAAAACAACCCTGGTGCCGATCAGGAAAATGCTGATCACACTCAGAAAATATACCAGGTCCCTCGTATCTATCACCCCGCGGCGTATGGATTTATAGTGTTCATTGATACCGAGCTTCAACAGAAGGTTGTCAAGGTTCCCGAACAGGTCCATGCTGGTGATCAGATCAAATCCGGTATACAGAAAAAATGCGATCACCACTGCCACAATAAATGAAATAATCTGGTTCTCTGTCAGCGAGGATATGAAGACCCCCACTGAAGCATAGACAGCCGCCAGGAAGAAGAGTCCCACATAAGACCCCCATATGCCTCCCGTGTCAAGGTTGCCCGGGGGACTCCCAAGCCTGTGGACCGAGTAGAAAAAAACCAGCGTGGGAAGCAGGGAAAATAAAATCAATACCAGTACAGCAAAGTATTTGGCGAGCACGATCTGCCCATCGGGAATGGGCTGGGTCAATAATAATTCCAGGGTCCCGCTGCGTTTCTCTTCTGCAAATACCCGCATGGTAATGGCAGGTACCAGGAAAAGGAATATCCAGGGAGCCATGATAAAGAGCGTATCCAGGTTGGCATGCCCGTTGTCCAGCACATTCATGTTCCCCTTAAAAATCCACATGAACAGGGAATTGACTACCAGGAAAACGATGATCACGACATACCCGGTCAGGGTACTGAAAAATGTGTTTATTTCCTTACGGAATACGGTTAACATGCCTGAAAACAACATCTTTGCGAAAGTAACGCTTTTTCGATTTACGGCAAATAAATGATATCAACCTCAAGCTTGCCTGCCTCCAGGAGGAACATGTAGTGTATGAGCTGTATCTGGTGATAATAATAATTGAGGATCGCCGTATAACGATAACCTTTTCGGGCCATTTCCATGGCCCCTTCCTGGCTCAATCCGACACCGTGGCCATACCCCCTTCCATCCAGCACAACCTGGTCCCCTTCAAGTTTTACACCAAAGAAATCCGACCTGAGCTGATAGTCGTCACGGATCACCGAGAGCAGCAGTGAGTCCTGCCCGAACAGGTAATAATCCTGCCGGTGTTTTACGGGCATTTCAAGCAGGGAGGTATCCAGCAGTTCTCCGACAAAAACTCCTTTTGCCTGCAGATACCGTATCCAATCCCCCGCAGGAATGGATTTTTTCCACTTTGCACCGGGTTGGTTGAGGCTGAAAGGATCCAGGACAGGGCGCAGGTAATGCTTCCCGGTCAGCCAGACCTCTTCGGCCCCCCTGGTCTCCCCTCCGCTGTTTGCATGGTAGGCCGCACTGAGCAGGACTGAATCTCCGTCTGCCAGGACCAGCCCCTCTGTCACCTCTGTTCCTATTTCCACATCCTCATTCCAGATATTCCTTCCCTTGTATGCCTGGCAATGTACCGCATCGCAGAGGTGGAATCCTTCCGTCTTATGCCGGGCCAGGTTTCTGTAAGCATATGTCCTGCTCAGGATGGCCTGGACCTTATAATACTCCAGTTCGCATCGGTTACCAGCTTCTGTTTCAGATACCCCCATGATATATTTCTCCATATCGATCTCATTGACCATCAACAGGCTGTTCATGGAGATCTCCACCTGCAGATCAGCCAGATATTCCCTTGAGTCCAGCACCGGCAAAGCCGGTTTCAGCCTGAAATATGCATATTCATCAGGCGCTGAGAAACTCAGCCTGTTCCCATGATGCCACCGGCCTGTATGGTCCCTGATGAACAGGGAATCCTTTTGCCGGATCACGTACCAGCTATCTCCTGCGGGACAAATACCCAGGAGGCCCTGGTCTGTCTCTATGTGATAATCCCAATCCCCGGATGTGAACAGGAAGGCATTTACCAGGTGTTCATGAAAGACACCTATCCTTATATCCAGCGAAAATGACGTGCCGGCCGGGACCAGGAGGACAAGCACAAGGAAGCAGTATTTCAATTTTCCACTTAATATCATCACTATAATTTTTCCTGTCCAACATAAGTTGCAATACTCCGGGCAAGCCTGTGGTACGCCCCTGGTTCTCCAAGCCTGCTCCGCAACTTACCGTAATTGTCCAGCATGACCATCCTGTATATTTCATCCTCCAGTATACGGTGCAGTTCACCGGCAATTTTTTTCCTGATCCTGTGTTGCAACAATTCCTTCACTACCTCCCTGTCAAGGATCAGGTTGACAAGGCTGAAATACTTTGGTTTGACAAACTGCCTTCCGATCTGGTATGTCAGTTCACCCATTTTATAGACCACCACTTCCGGGACCCCGAAAAGGGCCGTTTCCAGGGTGGCTGTCCCCGAAGTAACAACCGCTGCACCAGCATTCATCAACAGGTCATAGGTCTGGTCAAATACGATATCCACATCACTGTTCCCGGTGAACCTGGCATAATACTCAGGGGAGATGGCCGGCGCCCCTGCAATGACGAAACGGTACCCGGGAAACTGATTCATGACTGCCAGCATTTCGGGCAGGCAGTGCTTGATCTCTTCCTTCCTGCTGCCTGCCAGCAGGGCTATAATGGGACTATCATCCAGGCCGTTTCGGGAGCAGAATTCCTGCCGCTCCACAGCATTTGCCCTGCTTTCCTCCACCGCATCAACGATGGGGTTCCCTACATATTCTACGGGGTAATTGTACTGCTGGTAAAAATCAACCTCAAAGGGAAGGATGACATACATTTTATCGACATTCTCCTTGATGGTATACACCCGTTTCCTGTCCCATACCCAAACTTTTGGAGAAATATAATAGATCACCCTGAACCCTGCAGGCCTGGCAAATTTTGCTATCCTCAGGTTGAAACCGGAATAATCAATGAGTATCAGGGCATCGGGCTGGTATTCTGCAATATCCTGTTTACAAAACCGTAAATTACCGGATATCTTCCGAAGGTTGAAAATGACCATGAACAATCCCATGACAGCCGTCTGCCTGTAATGCCTCACCAGGGTTCCGCCTTCTGCAGCCATCAGGTCGCCTCCGAAATAGCGGAATTCCGCCTCCGGATCCGATATTTTCAGTCCCTGCATCAACTTGCTACCGTGCAGATCACCAGATGCTTCTCCTGCTATCAGATAATACTTCATGTAATAAATTTTGTCAACACCACGATCAGAGCAAATAAAAATACAGCAACCAGCACACCTCTGGCGGAATAAAGATAATTCAGCCAGATAAAAATAAAAAATACAAGCAAATCAGGAACCAGGGAGAGGCTGATGAGGGAGCTGAGTTTTTTCCTTGATATAATGAATTCCACGAATTCGGTAAATGCTGTATCGGGAGATGATATCAAATATAAAATGACAAGGGCCAGCAAGGGAACCAACATTCCGGCAATAAGCCCGAAAGTAAGGGTATTTAGCCGTGTCCATATGGTATTATCCTGATTCAATGGTCCATTTCCGTAATTGGTCCATCGCCCTGTAAGCGGTCAGGTCAACGTGTACCGGGACGATACTGATATAATTATGATGCAGGGCCCACTCATCCGTATCCTGTGCCTTCGGCTCCAGGTTCATAAATTCTCCGGTCAGCCAGAAATAATCCCTTTGCATGGGATCAAGACGCTGTTCGAATTCCTCTTTCCACACACCCTTATTCTGGCGGCAGATCCTTATCCCCTTTATCTTCTTGTAGGTATTCACCGGGAAATTGACATTCAGGCAGGTATCCAGCGGAATTCCTTTTTCCAGTGCGCTTTCCAGAATGATCTTCGCGTATTTTACGATGGATCTGAAATTGGCCTCCGGTGAGTAATCAAGCAGGGAAAATCCAATGGACGGGATACCATTAATGCAACCTTCCATGGCGGCTGCCATAGTACCTGAATAAATGATGCTGGAGGATGAGTTCGAACCGTGGTTGATACCGGCCAGGATCATATCGGGTTTCCTGTCACAGAGCTTGCTCAATGCCAGCTTGACACAGTCAACCGGTGTACCATTGCTGCTGTATACCTCAAGATTTTTCTGCTTTTCCAGTTCTTTCAGCCTGATGGGATATTTCACCGTAATGGCATGTGACATGCCCGACTGGCCATCCTCAGGGGCAATCACCATTACTTTACCATATGGTTGCACCATTTCGATAAGTGCCTCCAGTCCCCTGGCATGTATCCCATCATCATTTGTGATCAGAAATAACTTTTCCCTTTTAGCAGTCATACTGGCGAGTTTAATCAGGCTACAAATATAACATAAATCGTTTTTTTACCTACTTTTGCGTGATATTGTATCCCAAGGAATTTATCCATGAAAATTTCATATAACTGGCTGAAGGATTATATCAGTATAAGCCAGTCCCCTGTCGAGCTCGGGGATATCCTTACCAATATCGGACTGGAAGTGGAGGGTATTGAAGAAATTGAATCTGTCAGAGGCGGCTTAAAGGGATGTGTCATCGGCAGGGTGAAGACCTGTAAAAAACATCCGGATGCTGATAAACTGAGCCTGACAAAAGTGGATATCGGCGGCGAGAGGGACCTGGACATAGTTTGTGGTGCACCCAATGTTTTAGCCGGACAAATGGTTGTGGTTGCCACCGTTGGAACAACCCTCTACAAAGGGGATGAGAGCCTGACACTTAAAAAAGTCAAGATCAGGGGGGAAATCTCTGAGGGCATGATCTGTGCAGAAGATGAAATCGGCCTTGGAACCAGCCATGAGGGCATCCTGGTACTGGAAGAGGATGCTGTGGCAGGTACACCGGCAAGTGAATACTTCGGTATCCGGACAGACACTGTCTTCGAACTGGGACTCACACCAAACCGCATTGATGGTGCATCGCATTACGGGGTGGCGCGGGACCTGGCAGCATTCCTGAAGCTCGGCGGACCGGTAACACTGACCAAACCATCAGCCGATGGCTTCCAGGTTGACAACCATGACCTGCCGGTGAGGGTAAGGATAGAAAATGAGAAGGCTTGTAACAGGTATGCAGGTGTCACACTGACTGGTATCCAGGTTTCAGCATCGCCGGACTGGTTACAAAACAGGCTGCGTGCCGTAGGATTGAATCCGATCAACAATGTAGTCGACATTACGAATTTTGTGCTTTATGAACTGGGACAACCACTGCATGCTTTTGATGCGGATGAGATCAAAGGCCGGACTGTTGTGGTCAAAACCCTGAAAGAAGGAACGAAGTTCACCACGCTTGATGAGGTGGGAAGATCCCTCTCGAAAGATGACCTGATGATATGCAACACCGAAGGGGGCATGTGTATTGCCGGTGTATTCGGCGGATTACATTCAGGGGTTACCGGGAAAACCAGGAATATTTTCCTGGAAAGTGCCTACTTCGATCCTGTTTATGTCAGGCGGACATCCAAACGCCATGGATTGAATACGGATGCCAGTTTCCGCTTTGAACGTGGCGCTGATCCGGAAATGACCCTGCTGGCCCTCAAAAGGACGGCCATGATGATCAGGGAAATAGCAGGGGGTAAGATCTCTTCCGATATTGTCGATGAATATCCAAACAGGATCAAGCCATTCAGGGTGAAGGTTAAGTATGCCCACGTAGACAGGCTGGTCGGGAAAAAAATCGATAAGGACATAGTCAAACGAATTCTTGAAGCACTCGAAATATCCATTGAATCTGAAAGCAGGGATGGTCTGGACCTGATGGTCCCGGCCTACCGGGTGGATGTCAGCCGGGAAGCTGACGTAATCGAAGAGATCCTGAGGATATACGGTTATAACAATGTAGATTTCCCCTCCACCCTGACCTCCGTCCTGACCTATACTACAAAACCGGATAAGGAGAAGGTCATACAGATTATCTCCGATTACCTCAGTGGTAATGGATTCAACGAGATCATATGTAACTCCCTTACCAGGGAAGCCTATTACAGGGATGATCCGGCAGCTGTGGAACTATTCAATCCACTCAGTTCTGATCTGAACCGGATGAGGACAAGCTTGCTTTACGGTGGACTCGAAACCATCATCTTCAATATCAACCGGAAACGCCCCAACCTGAGGCTTTATGAATTTGGTAACTGCTACCAGATCCTGGCCGGAGCTGATCCGGATAAACAGGACGGCTACCGGGAAGAGGAAAGGCTTGCCCTCTTTGCCACGGGTCCCAGAAATACCGGTAACTGGATCGAAAAGGAACAGCCCGGCAACTTCTATGAGTTAAAATCATATGTT
>DAOUVF010000388.1 GCA_030667765.1 Bacteroides sp. | reverse complement strand
TTCCTTTTCACCCGGGCGGAAGGGGAAGGTTGCAAAATTCCGGTTGAAGAGCAATGATTGTATATAATCAAGCTGGCTTTCATATCCTCCGGTCTGGTTTTCCAATATGGTCAGGGTATTCTGGAAATGATTGATGGCTATGATGATCCTGTAAAGGGAATAAACCATATCCGGAATGGCATAAGAACTATCCCGGTCTTCCGCCACTTTGATGTCCTCGAAATAATTAATGGCATCATAGGCAGAATAGCCAAAGAAACCATTGGTCCTGATCCTGGGGTCAGGATCAAGCAGTTCGACTGATTGGATGAACCGGTTCAATTCGCCGGGGATTGAAATGTCCTGGGTGATTTGTTGGATCTCTGACCCTCCATGCTCATCCAGTACTGTTATCTTCCCCTGCTCAATGGTAAAAGAATAGAAGGGCTGGAGGCAAATGAAGGAATACGAATCCTCATTGGAATGATAATCGCTGCTTTCCAGCAAAATGGACTGGGGGAACATATCCCTGACCCTCAGGTATACACTCACAGGAGTAATGGTATCCGCAAGGATCTGCTTTACGGCTGTTTTGATCTTTACTTTTTGCATCATCTTATATTTAACCAAAAAAAAAGGCCTGCCGTGATTGGCAAGCCTTAAAAATTTTATGTAGTTCTTATACAATGGCTGTCACAACTCACGGGATCCCCTTGCAGATATGTGCCACCACCAATTGTTAAAGGTTTGATTGTTCATTGCTGTACTTTGTCGGATCAAAGAAAATGATTTTCGTCTAATAAACAAAATAAATATTATGCAGCCCTCAGTCTTTTGATATCAGACTTTTCAAATTTCTCCCTGGCATAATCCAGTTCCACATTGACCTCCTTGATATCTTTGGAAGGCAGATCGAACATGTCATCGATCATGATGGCTTCACAGATAGAACGCAGTCCCCTTGCACCCAGCTTGAACTCAATGGATTTTTCCACGATATAGTCCAGCGCATCCTCCTCAAAACTGAGTTTGATACCATCCATGTTGAACAGGCTTTCATACTGCTTGATTATGGCATTCCTGGGTTCTGTCAGAATTCTTCTGAGGGCAGATTTATCCAGCGGACTCAGGTATGCCAGTACCGGCAGGCGCCCGACTATCTCCGGGATCAGGCCAAAGGCCTTCAGGTCCTGTGGTGCAACATATTGCAACAGATTGCTCCGGTCAACTTTATCAGCATCCTTAACTGCGGTATACCCAACGGTTTTAGTATTCAGCCTCTGCCCGATCTTTTTCTCAATGCCATCGAATGCCCCTCCGCAGATGAACAGGATGTTCTTTGTATTGACGGGGATCATTTTCTGGTCGGGATGCTTCCTGCCACCCTGGGGCGGCACGTTCACTATGGAACCTTCCAGCAACTTGAGCAGGCCCTGCTGTACCCCTTCTCCTGAAACATCCCTGGTGATGGAGGGGTTATCACTTTTGCGGGCTATCTTGTCGAGCTCATCTATAAATACAATCCCTTTTTCAGCTGCTTCAACGTTATAGTCAGCCACCTGCAGGAGCCTGGTCAGGATACTTTCGATATCTTCTCCCACATAACCTGCTTCGGTGAGGACAGTGGCATCAACGATGGTGAATGGAACATGCAGCATCTTGGCTATGGTACGGGCCAGCAATGTTTTGCCGGTCCCGGTTTCTCCCACCAGGACGATATTGGATTTTTCTATTTCTACCTCATTCTTATCCTCGCTCTTAACATGGACCAGTCGCTTATAATGATTATATACGGCAACGGAGATATATTTCTTGGCATAATCCTGGCCAATGACATACTGATCCAGGAAATCCTTGATCTCATATGGTTTTGAAAGCTTGATCTGGTTTACATCAAACTCTGACTTTTTCTTCAATTCCTCCTGGAGGATACTGTGTGCCTGCTCAATACAACTATCACAGATATGGCCTGATATCCCTGCGATTAACAGATTGGTATCACGCTTTTCCCTCCCACAAAAAGAACACCGGTCCATATTTTGAAATTTTGATTAGTCTTTCTTGCTTTTACCCTTTTCCAGCACCTCATCGATCATCCCATAATCCAGGGCTTCCTTGGATGTCATCCAGTGATCACGGTCTGAATCCTTTTCGATCTTTTCAATGGGGTTGCCTGAATGATCAGCCAGGATCTTATAAAGCTCCTGCTTCATTTTCAGGATCTCCCTGGTTGTAATCTCTATATCAGAGGCAGTACCCTGTACACCTCCCATGGGCTGGTGGATCATGATCCTGGAATGCCTTAATGCAGAACGCTTGCCTTTTGTTCCGGCAGTAAGCAGAATAGCACCCATGGAGGCTGCCATTCCTGTACATATACTCGCTACATCAGAACTGATATATTGCATAGTGTCATAAATCCCCAATCCTGCATGCACCGAGCCTCCCGGGGTATTAAAATAGATCTGGATATCCTTGGCAGGATCCGATGAATCAAGGTAAAGCAATTGTGCCTGTATGATATTCGCCACATAATCATCTATTGGAAGTCCCAGGAATATGATCCTGTCCATCATCAGTCGCGAGAAAACATCCATGGAGGCAATATTGAGCTGCCTCTCTTCGATAATGGTCGGGGAAATATAGTTGCTCCAGATGGAGGTATAACGTTGAAGGGTCATGCTGCTTATACCCTGGTGCCTGGTAGCATATTTATAGAATTCGTTCGGGTCCATATTATAGTGTTTACCTGCGAATTTAGTTATTCTCGAATAATTTATTGAATTTTTCTACGGTAATTTGTTTATTATCAACTCTGACAGCGGTCCTGAGATAATCAATTACCTTATTATCCAGGATTTTTTCTGTGGCCTTCCTGATCTCATCTTCATTCTTCAGCATCTCATCAGCATAGTTTTCCAGGTTTTCTTCCGGAATGTTCATCATGCCGTATTGCTGGAACTGCAACCTTGCTATTTCCTTTGCCTGGGCCTTTATCTCTTCAGCCTTAACCTTGATTTCCTGGTCTTTTACGATCTGATCCCGGATTAGTTGCCATTTCAGGTCATCTTCAAGCTTGGAAAAATCCTCATCAATCTGTTCAATGGTGAATTTTCCCTCATTTACCAATACCAGCCAACGCTTCAGGAATTCAACCGGAAGTTCGAATTTCATCTTCTTCAGCATCATCTTTTTGGCATCTATCTCAAAACGGTATTCACTGTCCCTGGAAAAAGCTGTATGCAATTCTTCCCGTATTTTCTCCTCAAATTCCGTGTCTGATTTAACCTCATCCTTACCATACAGCATATCCCAGAGTTCCTGGTTGATCTCCGCTATCTGGAACTTTGTGATTTCCTTGATATGCAGGCGGAAAGTCGGTACGATCTCAGGGACTGTCGCCTTGTCTATCTTAAGCAGGGAAGAGATCTCTGTATCATTGGGAAAGGCAGCCCGTATATCGAAATCAACATTATCATCCACCCGGCGGGCCATAAAGGAGGTTTTGATCTTCTCATCCTTGATGACCTCCATGGAAATCTGGGCATCA
>DAOUVF010000420.1 GCA_030667765.1 Bacteroides sp. | reverse complement strand
GGTATTGATGGGATAACCCAGGTTTACCGGTTTGCCCCATGTGCTGTCGTTGGTCCGGCGGGACATGTAAATATCGAAGCCTCCCATGCCGGGCCAGCCCGTTGAACTGAAATACATGGTCTTGTTATCCGGGTGTATGAACGGGGATTGGTCGAATTCTTTGGTATTTATGTTCTCTCCCAGGTTCACGGGCGGACTCCAAATCCCGTCAGGCAGCCTTGAGGACATCCAGAGATCATATTTCCCGAGTCCACCGGGACGGTCACTGGTGAAATATACAAACCTGCCATCTGCTGACAATGAAGGCTGTTTCTCACTATGATTGCTATTAATGGCAGGTCCCATATTGACGGGGACACTCCAGCTGCCTTTTTCCCAAACTGAAAAATAAAGATCGCATAAACCATACCCATCTTTCCGGCCACAGGCTGTGAACACCATGAACCTGCCGTTGCCTGAAATGGACTGGGCCCCTTCATTATCATATGTATTCAACGGCTTGCCTGCATTCCGGGCAGGCTGCCATGCCCCGTCCTCATACCGGCTGTAATAAAGATCCTCCTGGCGGTTAGCCCTGGTCACGGGGTTCCTGGCATCAATGGGCAGCAACATCGTAAAAACCATAATGGATTCATCGGCTGATAAGCTGGGCCAGTATTCGTCATTTTCCGAATTGATACTGGGTCCCAGGTTCTCCGGCTCAAAAGGGACCGGATTTTCCATGGCATGAATGGCGAATTCACAGGAGACCATTTTTTCATGGGCAGATTCCTTCAGGTTGTCCTTGATGTTATCCATGGCCAGGAAACTTTGCAAATGATGGCGTGCGTACGTATACCAGCCAAGTTCCATTTCATTCAACCCGAGAAAGTACAGGGCATTCGGAAAGAAAAGTGAATCCAGTTCTATGGCCTGCGCGTAAGCGTAAACTGATGCTTCCAATTTACCTGCATCCGTATTAACCTGTGCCAGTATCAGCCATGCCTCAATGAACTCAGGTTCCTGGACTATGGCCTTCTTAAGAGTGGTTTCGGCCCTGTCATAATCATGCAGCATATAATACTGCCTTGCGGTTTCAAAAAAATTGATGGCACGCTTATTATCGGTAGTGTACTCACGTTGCCCATACAGTAAACCAGAGCTTAACAGCAGTCCTATATACAGTAAAAGTCTCATCAGCATTATAATATATAATGGGATATCGCAGAAATTATACCAAAATTATGGCATTCACCGAACATGATCCCCAAGGTTCAATGTATAAACGGATGCCGGCCATGATGACATTTCACAGGAAATATAAATCTTTTCATCCGCCCGGATCGCGATTCCTTCTGTTTGCAGATCATATTTTTCGGTAAAGTCAATTCGCTTTGTGGACTCCATGCTGTAATTACTGAAATCAAAACCCTGTATTACCCAGATAAAGGGAACATAGTCCTTGTACCCCACCAGCATGATCAAACTGCTGTCCCCCGGACTGATATCTGCCCCGGTCACCAGTCCATCTGCCTCAAAGGTGGCAGCCGGCCATAGTGTGTATGTACCCGGACTGGCAGAGATGATGTAGAGGTCCGTCTGTTGATTTTCCCAATCCTTTGTAAAGAGGTACAAACTGTCATTCATTGCAAAGGCAGCTTCACAATCATAGGGACTCCTGGTGAAATACCCGGCGTTTTGCTCCCTATCGCCATAACGGTAACGGATGATTTCAGGATGTATCCGTGCATTTCCGGCATGCGGTATGGAATCTTTTGATACCTTATAGATGGTGAGTTCTTCCCGGCGCCCGTAATTATTTCCAATGTCAAAAATGTATATAAAATCTTCATCCTGGGCCAGTTCTTCCCAGTCCCTGTTACTCGCACCTTCAATATAAATAGCCTGGATACATTTGCCCGTCCGCATATCGATGGAGAACAACACAGGATCACCCCCGCTGTCATTGATGGTCCAAAGTTTATCACGGTACCAGATCAGGCCGGAATTCTCAAGCACTATTTCATCGAGGTATTCAGTATGGATAACCAGCCCTGGTGTGTTTCCGGGAGTGGATTTATTTGCTGGTTTCCCGGCATATTTGCAGCCTGGCAGGAATATCACCAGGGCCACTATCAGCAGCCATGAAAATGATCTCTTATTTTTCACTGCAGACATCTGAGGAATATTAATCCAGTTCCAGTAAACCGGCCATTTTCTCAAAGATATCAGTATTTTCATATATCCCGGCAAAACTTTCTGCACCGGGACCATATGCAAATACCGGAACCGTGGCACTGGCTCCTGAGTCTGTAATATAGGAGCTGGCGGAATAGGTTTTTTGAAAACCCACATATGTGCAACTTTCCAGGTTGAGGTGACCTCCATTGGCTGTTAGTCCCGCATAAACCTGGGCTACACCCATCCCATCCCCGATCATTAAAATTATATTACTTGGTTTTGATTCAAGGCTTTTTGATTTATCCGTTGTACAGGAGATCGTGATGCTGAAAATAATCACGCCAATAATTGCCAAACGGCTTACCCTAAGGTTTGAACTTCTTGTCATAGTAATGATCCTAATTTGATTTAATGATACTTGAAAATAGCCAGATGCCAGGCCATCAGGTTTTTCCTTTTCTTGTTGAAAAACGTATGATCAGGGTAAAAAGTCCCCTGAAAAACAACAACAACATGTAGAACACCAGGGCCAGTATAACCACGACATGAAGGGTGGTAATAAACTCTGCCCATGAAGTCTGGTAACGGATGATGGCATAGACATTGAAAATAATGGCAGCGACAAAACATCCCAGCAGCCATTTTAACTCAGTTCTGATCCGTTTTCCGGAAATGGAAATATCTTTCATAAGATTAAAAGTTTTTAGCTTAACATGAATTCTTCAGGCCATTTTACCACTCTGCGCTCCATCATGGCCTGGTCTCCCAACAGGGTTGCCACGCCTGCATAATATCCATGCTCGGCGTTCCCGGGAATGATCTTGTTTTCCCTGACCGCATTGGCAAATGCTTCCATTTGCATGTCAGTCCCATCTGATTTGAGGGCCTTTGTAATGTACGTACCCTTATCCTCGCTTGGATCTTCAGGTACCCAGCTGGGTCCTCCTATGGGAACGGTATCAAATATATTTTTCTCGATCTGGTTGATCAGCTGGAGGATTCCCGGAGCCG
>DAOUVF010000201.1 GCA_030667765.1 Bacteroides sp. | reverse complement strand
TGCCTTTGAGGGACATACACGATGGGGGTACGGAACCTGTATTGACAATGTCGTCATTGAGGAAAAAGGCTTACAACCACTCTGGATCGGAGATATGGACTTCCAGCAGGCATTTGCCAATTTCATCCCGTCAGGATCACCCAATGTACCCGTTCTGCGGGTGGATTTCAAGGTATATGGAAACACGGATTCTGCCATGCTGGATCAAATCCAGTTCACTTCACTGAATACCTCCGACATGGATATCCTGCCCAATGGCGTAAAACTCTATAGTACTGATAATCAGTTTTTCAGTACTGACAACCTCCTGGGATCTGCCACGAATTTTATTTCCGGGAAAGCCAGCTTCACGGGACTGAACCACAGCCTGCCGCGGGGCAATTCCTACCTCTGGCTGGTTTACGATGTGAATTTGAATGCCTCCCACGGGAATATCCTGGACGTGATGGTGGCCCCCAATGACATCCTGGCTAATGATACCCTGTATCCGTCAACGGGGCAGTCCCCCGAAGGAGAGATCGTAATCTACGAGACCCGTTATTCCCAGGATTTTGAAGGAAGCCATAACTGGGAGCTGACCGGTGAATTCGAGGTCAATACCCCCAATGGCATGGGAGGTACACCGGGTAATCCAAATCCTACAGTAGCTTACAGTGGTACAAGGGTGCTGGGGACCGATCTCACGGGGTTGGGGATATTCCCCTATCATTACGAACCTGGACTAAGTGAATCCACCAGCTACCGGGCCACCTCCCCAACCATAAATGTAAAATATTATAAAAGCCTCAATCTGTTCTACAAACGATATTTTAATATAGAGGTATGGGATCAATCATCCGTACAGGTCAGTACGGACAATGGGAACACCTGGAACACTTTTTGGCAAAGCAGTACGTATCTAAGTGATTTCCAGTGGGTACAGGAAAAATTGCCCATCCCGGATGAATATGCCAGGACAGAGCAGTTGAATATCCGCTACCAACTTGGACCAACAGACGGGCTTAATAATTATTCGGGCTGGAATATTGATGATGTTTATCTCACGGGAGAATTCATATCCAAAGACGTGGGTGTGTCGGAATGGATCTATCCGCTGAGCGGAAGCGGCCATACGGCTGATGATTCTGTGACTGTCCGTATCGAAAATTACGGGGGAGCAGATATCAACATCCCCATCCCGGTGGCTTATTCATTTGACGGGGGGGAATCCTGGACAGTGAACTACATGAACCAACCCATTCCGGTGGGAGGTTCGGTCATATTCACCTTTCCCAGCAGGGTGGATCTTACCACTCCCGGATTCAGGCCCTCGGTGCTGGCCAAAACTGCTTTGCCAGGGGACCAATATACCGGGAACGACCTGGTCTTTACCGATCTTTACATCGTACCGATATACACGCCGCCCCACGCAGAAGATTTCGAACCGAACGACGGTTACTGGAGGAATTCGGGCAGTCCCATCTGGGAATACGGGACCCCTAACGGGGCTGTCATCGATGGCGCATCCTCAGGAACGAAAAGCTGGGCTACGGGATTGGCCCAGGAATACGGGGACCTGCTTTCTCAGCCCTACTTGACCATTTTTGAGGACGGGTTTGAAACAGATATGGGATGGACATTCAGCGGAGAATTTGAAAGGGCCATCCCAAGTAATATGTATCCCCCCTATTTTGCCTATGCGGGATATTATTGCATCGGCACGGATATGTCAGGCCAGGGGACAAACCCCTATTATTACGAGAACGGGATCTCCACCGGCTCGGCCTTTACGGCCACCTCCCCTGCCTTCGATGTACGAAACTACAGCAACCTTACGGTAGGTTTTGCAAGCTGGATCATGCTGCAGGACGGCGATTCGGTCAAACTGGAAGTAAGCCCGGATGACGGCAACAACTATTATACGATATGGAAGAATTCGCAAGGGGGGATCATGGAATCAGATTTTCAGTTCCTCCAATATAACGTGCATGATTCATTAAGCTATACAAGCAAGCTCAGGTTCAGGTTCTCACTGTTCCATTCCTCCGCCGGAGGTCCCGTTGCAGAGGGCTGGAGTATCGATAATTTTAAATTGCAGGGGGACCTGGTGGACGATACCGGCGGCCACCTTAGCTCTCCCAGCTTTGACCTTACCGCGCTTGTAGATCCCCTTTTCGAGGCCCGGCTGTGGGTGGATACCGAACAGGATGTGGACGGGGCCAGTCTGTTCTATTCCCTGGATGACGGTGAGACATGGACCCCGATATCTAACAGTTCAGGCTATGACAGCTACTGGAACTGGTATACGGGAAATGCCGTGGCTGCGCTTGGAAGGGATGGCTGGAACGGCCAAAGCGGAGGATGGATGACGGTCAGGCACCTTCTCCCTTCTGCCCTGGTCAACCAGGAAAATGTGCAGTTCAGGTTAACCTTCATGGCCGATAAGGTGAACAACCAGCATGACGGTGTGGCCCTGGACGATGTCCGGATCATGGAAGCCCCAAAGGATATTGGTGTACTGGATATCCTTGACCCGGTCTCGGCCTGCGAATTGGGCCAGAACCAGACCTTAACGCTGCGGCTGCAAAATTTTGGCCTCAGGGATCTGCAGCCTGGAGATTCCATACCGGTAGGATTTTATATTGACCGGTCCGGTGAGGTCCAAACCGGAGAAGAATTCATTCACCTGACACAAAGTTTCCCGGTAAGTGCTACCCGTGATTTCACCCTGTCAACGGAATTTGATTTCAGCAGGAGCGGTGATTATCTGACCGATGTATATACCATTGAAGAAGACCCCCACTTCTACCAGGCAATATCCAATGATACCGTTACCCGCCTGATCATCGTGAATAAGCCTGCGGTTGATTTGGGACCAGATATTTCGACGCCCAGGCCGGATACGGTGATATTAAGGGCCTATTCCGGTGTCGGGGGCCAGACTTACCTGTGGCAGGACAGCTCGACAGATTCTGTATTCCATGTCAGTTCTGAAGGGACATACTGGGTGAGGGTGACCAACAGTTTGGGTTGTGTGGCATCAGATACCATCCAGGTCTCCCAGCTGATCACCGATGTGGGTGTAAGCCAGTTCATTTCACCATTGTCAGCCTGTGAGCAGGGGACCCGGATGCCTGTCCAGGTCAGCATCCGGAATTTTGGCACAGATACCATTCCGGCGGGTGATACCATCCTGGTTTCTGGCGATGTGAATCAGACCCCCGCCTTCTCAGATACCATATACCTGGTACAGCCTTTCAGGCCGGGTGAGACCATTGATCTAACCTTTTCGGATATGTTTGATTTCTCCTCGCCGGGCAGTTACCTGATGAAGTTGTACACACAGTTCGGCGAAGATGTCAACGATCTTAATGATACCCTGGATCACACCCTTGAGGTATACGGTTATCCTAATATCGATCTTGGTCCGGATACCGTGGTGGTAGCCGGTTCCTATGTGCTGGCACCCATCACCGGGTATGCAGAATACCTCTGGCAGGATGGATCCACACTGGAAACATTTACCGTGGATCAACCGGGACTGGGACTCTACCATGTCACGGTCAGCGATATACATCAATGTACAGGCTATGATTCCGTGATCGTTACACTGAATGTGCCTGATATTGCCATGGACCAGATCCTTTCACCGGCATCATCCTGTGAACTTTCGACATCCATCACCGTGGCTGCCAGGATCAAAAATGCAGGCAATCAGATCATTGCATCCGGTCAGTCCATCAATATGGCCTATCGGATCAACGGGGGGTCTCTGGTTCAGGATATCCTTACCCTGTCCAGTAATTTCCTGCCCGGTCATACTAGAGACTTTACCTTCTCCCAGTCAGAATCCGTACAGACGGGGCAATGGTATGAATTCAAGGTCTTTGTCGATTACCTGGATGATGTGAAATCATGGAATGATACATTGATCAGGGAGGTTGGAGTTTTCGATGCTCCCGTGGTGGACCTGGGAGAGGATTACCAGTTGGTCAACGACTTTCAGCATACCCTGGATGCAGGTCCCGGTTTTTTGTCCTATGAATGGCAGGATGGAAGCACCAATCAGACCTTTGTAGTGACCCAGCCCGGGGTTGGTGTCTACGGGGTTACCGTTACCGACATCAATGGATGTGTCATCTATGAAGAGGTGCAGGTCATGCTGTCCATGCCGGACGTGGGTGCGCTGGAAGTCTCCTATCCTACAACCTCCTGCACAGGAGGAGATGCGGAATATATCCAGTTAGCTGTCAAAAATTATGGCAACTGGGATATAGAAGCTTCTGCAGATATTATTGTGGCCTATTCTCTGAACGGCGCACTGGCTGTAGTGGAAAACATGGTACTGGATACGGTATTCGAAAGCGGTTCTGTTATGTATCATACCTTCTCAGTTACGGAAGATTTCAGTACTCCTCAACGCCATGAGGTGATGGCTTTTACACAATGGGGATCCGACCTGAATCCATCGAACAATATCATACTGGTCAACGTGGATATACTGGGCACTCCAATGATCGATATCGGGATGGGAGAGGACAGCCTCCTTGTCTATGATCCCATTACACTGTCAGCCACTGCGGGTTATGCATCTTATCAATGGCAGGATGGCAGCACCGATACTGTTTATCAGATTTTAAGCCCGCGCGCAGGTTTGTATCATGTACTGGTGATCGATGAGAATGATTGCTTCACAAGGGATAGCGTTTTTGTGATATACGACATGCCGGATATTGGTATTGACCAGGTCCTTTCCCCGGTATCTTCCTGTGAACTCGACCAGAACAATCCTGTATCCATTGAAATCATCAATAACGGTTATTACAGGATCTCCACCGTGGCTACCCTCACTATAAGTTATACGGTTGACGGTGGTGCATCGGTAATCGATTCGATCAACCTGAACACTGAGCTGCAGCCGGGACAAACAAGGGTGTTGACATTTTCTTCCGGCTATGATTTTTCAGGAATCGGAAGCTATCAGCTGGATGTGGACCTGGACTATGAAGCTGATGAAAATTTATCCAACAACGTTCTGAACAGTACGGTATATGTCTGGGGTTACCCGGTTGTTGAGATCGGAGGGGGACAGGATACACTCCATGTGGCCCTGCCCCATACCCTGGATGCGGGCGTTGGATATAGCACCTATCTATGGCAGGACAATTCAACGGGCCAATGGTTTGACGTTACCCAGAACGGCTTGCACTGGGTCATGGTCACCGATGTTACCGGCTGCTCCGGCCAGGATTCGGTCTATATGGTTACCAATGTAAGTACTGATGATATACTTTCAGGAGGAGGGAAAATCAACATTTTCCCCAACCCGGTCCAGGATATCCTCAATGTGGTGGTGGAAATGGATTCAGAAAAAGAGGTCATACTTGAAATTTATACCGTGCTCAATACATTGGTCCACCAGGAAGAGCTTATGCCGACGAAACTGGCCAGGACAGAGATTGATGTAAATGATCTGGCTCCGGGATCCTATATTGTGAGAATAACTGTGGATCAAATACCGCACACTACCATGGTGGTGGTTGAATAATGGTACCGGCCCATGCAATCTGGATAAAAATTACTTGTCTGTACAGAGAATTTGACTAATTTTCCTTTTTGCATGATCTGATCAACATGAGATCTCTGTCCCAGATTGTTACCTTGCTTACAGTAATTCTGTTCATACAGATTGCTAACCTCCGTTCTCAAACGGTCTATTATCATATCCAGAATTTGGAGCTTTATGATTACCTTGATGAGTGTGCCAACGTGGGGTTGATTGAACTGAATTCTACCGTCAAACCCTATTCACGGATGTTTATCGCCCGGAAACTGGCCTCGCTTGATACCCTGAGAAGTGAGCTGAATAAAAGGCAGCAAAAGGACCTGGATTTTTACCTGAAGGATTTTAACAAGGAGTTGAAACCGGATAAGCATTTCGACAAGCGTTTCGATATTTTCTATTACAAGGATTCCCTGTTCACTTTCTCTGCCAACCTCATCCTGGGAGCAGAATACCATACCAATGAAAACGGGAGTGCCCCCTTCTGGTGGAATGGTGCCGAGATCTTTTCCTATGTGGGCAACCTGGGTATA
>DAOUVF010000438.1 GCA_030667765.1 Bacteroides sp. | reverse complement strand
TCCTTAAATGAGATGTCTCTTTTGATTTCACTATAACCGTAACATGCAGTTGAGCCCCATCTGGTATTGGTATCATCTGGCAGGCAGCCTGTTCCAGGCTGTGCCAGGGACCATCCCCGGGAATTTCTCTTAACACATAGATTGAAGTGGCCTGTAATCTGGCAGAACCCGTAAGGTTCTTCTTGTCACATAGTGGAATAAACGGTATGCTCTGTCCAGACAGGTTCAGTGCATTCTGCAAATTGCCCAGGCGAGATCCCTGGAGCAGGTCAGAGGGCAATAATCCGTCTCTTGCACAAAACGCCGCAGCCATCCCTACTGCCTGTCCACCAATAGCACAGGTAGCCATGACCCTGGTGGATCCAAAGGCCACATGGGTGCAGGAGATAATCCTGCCGGCCAGGAAAAGATTCCTGATATTTTTACTGTAATAGCACCTTAAGGGGATCTGGTATATCCCCTTAGAATGAAACTGGTTACAGGATGGCTGATCAGAATACACACCGTCGGCCGGGTGCAGGTCCATGGCCCAGCCCCCGAAGGCGACTGCGTCCTTATGTTGCCGTTGTTCAACCAGATCAGACTGAGAAAGCATATAATCCCCTTCGAAGCGCCGGCTTTCCCGTTTGCCTGGGATGGTACCCACCCATTCCAGGGTGTAGGTCTCTGCTTCCGGGTAATTACCTGAATTCTTGATGAAATCCCAGATACCATAAACGATCTTCCACAATTCCCATTTTATTTCTTCTGACTGGTGAACGGTATCGAGGCGTCCTCCATATTCCAGCCACCAGAAATAGGCACCCTGGTCACTTGTTTTTATAGAACGGATCTTGGGGATGCGGTCAAATTCTTTTAAAGCAAAGGAAGGCGGTATGTATTTTACAGGCTGACCGGTATCCTTTGAATAAAAATAGAGTGTATGTCCGAGTAGTTCCCCATAATTGCCGTCAGGGGCAAGTCCTTCATCAAATTCACCAGGATCCTCTGCACCCATCCTGAAGGCAGCTCCTGCAAGGAATCCCACAATCCCATCTCCTGATGCATCCGCGAACAGGGGGGCAAGCATTTCGTACCGCGTCGAATTCTGGCTGCAAAAGGCCAGGACTTTCCGGATCATATCGGGTCCATCTTTCTCCAGATCATATACTGCAGTGTTGAGGAGCAGACGGATGTTTTCCTCCCGGGTAACTTTTTCAAGCAGGATGGTATCTAATATTAGCGGATTCCCTTCTCGGTTACGATAGAGGTTTTCCGTCAGGATCTCATCGATCACCCCACCTTCCCTGGCCCAGCGGTTATTATTTCCCATGTGTGAGGTTGCCCCCAGTATCCATAACCTTATCTCGCTGGAAGCGTTTCCTCCCAGGACGGGACGGTCCTGTACCAGTACCACCTTGATCCCTGCCCTGGCAGCCGTGATGGCAGAACAGGTCCCCGCCATCCCACCCCCGGTGATGACCAGGTCTGCCTGGATCACTTCATTGTTCAATGCCCTTTTTTCCTTATCCGGCTGTATAGTTTTCATGGTTAAATTAGTTATTTTGGCGCCGGGCACGTAGGCGCAGCCAGATGCCTCCTGCTATTATCAACAAGCTAATAATCAATACATAGACCCAGCCATCTCCACCCAGAAAGGCCAGTCCACCGATCAACATCCCTAAAACCAGAAGAGCGATTCCCAGTACCCTGAATGCATAGGTATTCTCATTACCGGACCCCTTGTCCATCGTCCCGGCTTGTATGGCAGTATAGGTTGACATTTTTTTTAGATAGACCATATATTGCAGGCTAATCTTACCACTTAAGGCCGCCCAGATTTCCAGTATCAATAGCATACCCATGGGTACGAGTGCTCCAAGGGCCATTTCAGCGGCACGGTCAAGTTTCAGGTCTAACAACCAGGGGGTGATGAATTTGAAAAACAGGTTTATCACCAGCGAAATGATGGTTATCGAGATTATATCTTTTCCGGAGATCCGCTTCGAGAACAGGGCCCATATGGGCGGGGCCAGCAAGGGGACCCCCGTAATGGCCCCAACACTCAACACAGCCTCCACTATTCCTCCCATGCCCGGAACCATCAATGCGACACCGACCGCTCCCAGTCCGAATACTACCGTAATCATACGCGCAAACCACATGGTATGCTTATCTGAGGCATCCGGATGCCTGTTTTTAAATAAGTCATTGGTCACTACGGCTGCGGACATATTCAGGGTGGTATTCACCGAACTCGCCGTGGCAAAAACCATGGAAGCCAGCATCAGTCCAAGCATACCCGCCGGCAACACCTGCTTGCAAACCATGATATAAGCCCCCTCTGATTCTAATCCCGCGACATCGGGATTGATCACCCTGTATGCTATGGGTGGCAGCATCCAGATTACGGGGCAGACAAGGTACAGTATGCCGAATAACATGCCGCTTTTACGGGCTGACCTCTCATCCCTGACACTGGTAAACCTTTGAACGTAAGCCCAGTTTCCTCCTATAAATATGGTGTTGTAAATGAAAAAAGCGAATATGAACCAGGGGGTAAATTCCCCAGAGAATAATTTGAAAAATTCATCCGGAGCATCTGCAGCAAGACCACTCACTCCCCCTGTCATTTTAAGCGCCAGGGGGATTACCACAAGAACGGAAGAGAACAATACGATGAATTGCAAAACGTCGGTGATCAGTACAGCCCAGAATCCACCCGCCGTTGTATACAGAATGATGGATAAACCCACGATGATGATGATCCAGTAGAGTGAAAAGCCAGTGGCAACACTGACAATCTTGGCAACGGGGTAGAGAAAATTTCCCGAGATAAACAAGGATACCAGCAAGAATATCCATGTATAGAATTTTTGGGTTTTGAGGTTAAACCTCCTTGTCAGGAATTCTGCAGCAGTGAGTATCCTTGCCCTCTTCCACCGTGGTGCAAGTACCAGTCCCACCAATATCCCACCTATACACATTGTCCACTGAATG
>DAOUVF010000434.1 GCA_030667765.1 Bacteroides sp. | reverse complement strand
TACCCTGAAGTGTGATTTTCATATGCACACCGTTTTTTCAGATGGTGTGGTTTGGCCGCATATCCGCGTGGATGAAGCCATTGCAGAAGGTTTGGATGTAATTTCAATAACCGATCATGTGGAATACCACAGAAAAGAGGTGGAAGATAACCATATGGTCCCTTATGAAATAGCAAAGAAACATGCCGAAGGCAAGGACCTTATTTTAATCCTTGGAGGAGAGATATCCGCCAGCCGGGATCATTTCAATGCACTTTTTCTGAAAAACACTGACGAACCAAACCTCAGGGATACAGTACCAGCCAACAGGATTGCTGCTGCCAATGAACAGGAAGCTTTTGTATTCTGGAACCATCCGGGGTGGACAGCTAAATACAAAGATGGAAACTGTCCCATGAATGAGGAATTCATTGAGCTCATAAAAGCCGGACAAATAAAAGGAATAGAAATTTGTAACGGAGATGGATACTGGGAAGTGGCACATGATCTGGTTCAGGAATTTAACCTCACACTGGTCGGAAATTCGGACATTCATGGGGTAAGTACTTACCAATTCCAACCGGATAAACACAGGACCATCACGCTGGTATTTGCGCGTGAAAAATCTGTGGAAGGGGTACAAGAGGCCTTATTGAATCAGAGAACAGCCATATACCAGGGGGATCACCTCATCGGACCGGAGTATCTCCTGAAACCTTTGTTCTTTGAATCTCTGGATATAGAAACAGAATACAGGGAAGGAACTTCACTGGCCAGCATGACCATTACCAACAATTCAGATTTTGACTTTATGTGCGAAAATAAAGGTCCGTTTAAATTTTATAACGGTATCCATTTTTTCACCTTAAAAGCCCATGCCAAAACCACCATCGTGGTGAAGACCCTGGAACAGCTATCCGGGTTCTCACTCGACTTAAGGGTTCATAATGCATTGGTGGCACCGGGAAAAAGCATGGAGCTGGTAATATCGGTAGATGATCTTTAATTATCCAGGTATAAACAAAAATTATATGTCATGAAAATTATCCGCCTTCTTCCATTCATTATGGGATTTCTAATTTGCTTACCACTGACCGCACAAAGGGATGTATTTAACGGTCTGGATGTTAACCTCAATAATTTGTATCGTCTTTCGGATGCGAAAACCCGTTCCATCAGTCCCGAGAATTTTACCGGGGAAAAAGGGAAAGGTGGCATGGCCACCCTGGAGGAAGGCAGTGCTGCTAAGGCTGCGCGGGACCTGGGACAGGGATGGAAGGTGAATCCGTATGTGAGAATCCCTGCAGGAGAAACATTTACAATGGCAGAAATCGATGGACCGGGAGCCATTCAGCAGATCTGGATGACGCCTGCAGGAAAATGGAGATATTCCATCCTCCGCTTCTATTGGGATGGTGAAGAAGAACCTTCCGTGGAAGTCCCCGTTGGAGACTTCTTTGCCGCCGCAGAAGTTTATAACCAGATTTCTTCTCTGCCCGTCTGCGTGAATCCCGGATCTGCCTTCAACTGCTACTGGAACATGCCTTTCCGGAAGAAATGCAGGATCACCATGGAAAACCTGGACGATGAAAGGATGACCCTCTATTACCAGGTAAATTATACCCTGACTGATGTGCCTGATGATGCAGCCTATTTCCATGCACAGTTCCGCCGTACCAACCCTGTACCTTACAAGGAAGTCTATACCATTGTCGATGGGATCAGTGGTCAGGGACATTATGTCGGCACATATATGTACTGGCAGACCAATAATAATGGATGGTGGGGAGAAGGAGAGATCAAGTTTTTCATGGACGGGGATGAGGAATTCCCGACCATCTGCGGGACCGGCACTGAGGATTATTTCTGTGGTTCCTATGGCTTTGCGGGTACCAAACCAGACGGCACCAGGGGGTATATTGACTATACCACGCTGTATGCCGGGTTCCATGTTGTCCGGCCATCCGATAACCTGCTGAACAGGTCAAATACACGGTTGGGTATGTATCGCTGGCATATTACCGATCCGGTTCGTTTTGAGAAAGACCTGAAAGTTACCATGCAGGCACTCGGTTGGAGAAGCGGCGGCAGGTATTTGCCCCTTCAGGATGATATCTCATCTGTAGCATACTGGTACCAGGCAGAACCTCACAAGTCCTTTCCTGAATTGCCGGAAAGGGATGATCTGGAGATACAGTAAGTTCATATAGCAATATCCGTCAAGCCGCACACCGGTACAATTGCTTATTTTTATAGGCAAATCTTCGTTGTATGGAAACTACTGAGATCATCAGTCTGAATCCTGAGAATATTGAAAGCGAACATATTTGTTGCGCCATTGGCAATGATAAAACCAGCCAGTCCAGGGGTATGCCCGCCTGTTGATGGAAGAATGCATAAAGGATACGGATGGTACCAATGGACTGGTGGTGGTCTCAGGTAAGAAAATTTAAAAAGGACGCACCCGATCCCCGTTTCAGGGATGTTGTCCGTTCAGGAACTATTAAGGATAAAGAGGGGGTTGTGATCATGACCGCCAAGCGGTTTGAGAAGGAACTGCGACAACGAATGGATTAAGGAATTTGAGATTAATTGTTACCTGATTCCACTTTAAGTGGTTTGAGTTCTTCAAAAAAGATATCGTTATTGGGAACATCGAAATCCATTCCGATTACCTCCAGGTTATTGTCCATAGTAAATTTGACCGTTCCAAAGTTAAACCATGCATGCTTATTATCCCATTGGATCTCCCATACATCATAGTGCCAGTGGCTCAGTGTAGCAGACAAATAGGGTGAATGTTCGAATTCCATTCTCAGCTGGTCTGAAATCAGGCTTATTTTTATTTCTCCATATATGTCCGAAAAATAAACCCCGGTATATTCCTCCAGTTCCACTGAGGGCCTGGTATCAGGAACCCGTTTTTCTTTTCTGCTTGAGATACGCGTGTCATCTCTCTGTCTGCTATTGGTTCTTTCCAGGTATTCCTCCGACCAATCACGGGTTTCTATACCCAGGAACTTGTCAATTGCATAGT
>DAOUVF010000274.1 GCA_030667765.1 Bacteroides sp. | reverse complement strand
CCCGGCATAAACTACCAGTCCCATCCTATCTGTTTCCCGACCGGATATAAATTCTATGGCAACATCTTTGGAAGCCTCCAGCCGGTTTGGCCGGAGATCCTGAGCAAGCATGCTGCTTGAAATATCCAGGGCGACTATGATATCTATCCCTTCGGTGGTAACATTCTGCCAGCGGTTGGTGGATTGTGGCCGTGCGAGGACGATGATCACGGACGCGATCACCAGCAACCTGATACCGAAAATAATATGTCTCAACACATGCCTGAAGGTTATTCTTTCCTGTTCCAGCGATTTGATACTGGATACCTGGATAGTGGCAAAGGCTCCCCTTTCTCTCCAGATGTACCAGCCGCATAATGGAACCAGCAGGAACAGGAGATACAGCAGATCCGGATTGGCAAATGTCAGGCTGCTAAACATCTTCTTCCTCCTCTATCTTTTGAACCCACGCGGTTTTCTTTACAAATTCATAAGCCCTGTCAAGATTTTCCTCATTATCGGATGCAATGGGTTTTTCCTTGGCGAATTTCACCAGGTCTGCAAGGTTTAACAGGCGGTTTAGCTTGGCTGACAGATCCTCGTCCGGCCTTTCACTCTGTTTCCAGGTATCCAGGATCTCATAACTCGTCAACTCCATGGCCGGAATGTTATACCGCCTTTCCATATAGCGGCGTATAGTATCGGTGAGCCTGGTATAATAAGGTTTGAACTCGCTGTGTTGCCAGAGTTTTTCCTCCCTTAGCTTGTTCAGTTCACGAAGTGCAACCACATGGGCGGGATCTTCCGGCCTGTCAGGAGTAAAAAGACCCTTCTGTTTCTTTCTCCTTCTCAGGTACCTGACCGTAAAGTAAATAGCCGCCACCAGTATCAGTCCCCCAACAATAAAAGGAAAAACCTCCAGGAATGACACCGGCATATGGATGGGAGCTTTTACATCGAATATCGTACTGTCTACCGCTACGGAATGTACCAGCAGATACATGGGATTTGATTCGAGGCTGTCGCTCCATTGCCCTGACCGGATATAGAACTTAAGCGGAGGGATCTCGTAAAAACCTGAATCAAATGAAGTTAACTTATACCGTTGGCTGATTTTCAGGTTTTCATCCCCGGCAATGGTATCTCGCGGAAATGACTGCAATACCTCTACATTGGCCATCAATGTATCCTTGATCTCCGGGAACAGGATACTGACCCCTGACGGCTGCAAAATTTCAATATCCAGGTGGAACTGTTCTCCGATCCGGATCTGGTTGGTATCCAGCTGGGTTTTGAGCTCAACAAACTGGGAATGGACAGGCAGATATACCAATACAGCCAGCAGTAGACTGAAGGATAGCCTGCTGATCCTCAGGATAAGATCCCTGTTCAATATTTTTATTAGTGCTGCCATTTATTATCTACGCTTGAACAAATTCATCAGCGGTCTTACATAATCCTCATCTGTGCGTATGTTTACCGAATCAATGCCCGTACGCAGCATCAGGTCCCTGAACTTCTCCTGTCCCTTCCTCCATCCTTCGGCATAACGCTCACGGATCCTCCGGCTGCCGGTATCCACCCATATTATTTTGCCCGACTCTGCATCCTGCAGGCGGATCATCCCTGCTTTCGGCAGCTGCGTTTCACGTTCATCATATATATTCAGGGCAACCAGGTCATGTCTTTTATTGGCAATCCTCAGGGCTTCTTCATAATTATCATCCATGAAATCCGAGATCAGGAACGCTATACATCTTTTCTTGATGGCATTGGAGAAATAACGCAATCCTTCTGAGATATCCGTACCCTGCCTCCCGGGCTGGAAATTGATCAATTCCCTGATGATCCTGAGGGTATGCTGCCGGCCCTTTTTAGGTGGTATGAATTTTTCCACCTGGTCACTGAACATTATCACACCGATCTTGTCATTGTTCTGAATGGCAGAAAATGAAAGGACCGCGGAGATCTCGGTGATCATATTCTTCTTCAACTGGGTCCGGGTACCAAAATTACGTGAACCACTGATATCTATCAGTAGGATGACGGTCAGTTCACGTTCTTCCTCGAATATCTTAATGAAGGGATGATTGAAACGGGCAGTCACATTCCAGTCGATGGTCCTGACATCATCCCCGTACTGGTATTCCCTGACCTCACTGAAGGCCATTCCCCTGCCCTTGAAGGCAGAATGGTATTCCCCGGCAAAGATATTCTTTGACAAACCCCTGGTTTTGATCTCGATTTTTCTGACCCGCTTTAACAGTTCTGTTGCTTCCACTTCAATCAATGATCTTTTTTAGTAGTGATTGTGAAATACCAGTCCCCTGCAGTCAGGGTGATTATATATGGCTCCTGGTCATGGACATAACTCCATGTGTCTTCTGCGGACTGGGAATATTTACCGTTCAGGTTTGCCATCACGGCGTTCAGCATGGAATAATCACACATCCATTTTGAGTACAGGCAGGTATCCTGTTCAGAAAAAACAAAAAGCAGCGTCTGGTCACCCAGCCTGTCGATATATTTTACAGTATTGAAAACAGTGTTCACAGAATGGTCATCTTCATACAGTTGTTTCATCTTCCTTTCCATCAATTCCCTTACTTCTGTCTTATGCCTCCCGATGAAATGCTGTCCGGAAACCTGCACAGGTATAGTCAGGCATACTAGCATCAATATGTTTAAAATCCATTTCATCGATTCCTGCGAGGTTTTCAGGCCCTTCCTTTTAGGGAACTTCTACGGTGTTTAGTATATCTGTAATGATATCTACTGTCGTAATATTCTCTGCCTCTGCTTCATAGGTCAATCCTATCCTGTGTCTCATTACATCGTGGCAAACTGCCCTCACATCCTCCGGAATAACATATCCTCTTCGCTTGATAAAGGCAAAGGCCTTGGATCCCATGGCCAGATTGATGCTGGCGCGGGGCGAACCGCCATATTGTATCATATTTGCGTATTTCTCCAAACCGTGTTTCTCGGGATACCTGGAGCTAAATACGATATCGAGGATATACCTTTCGATCTTCTCATCCATATAAACTTCCTTGACGATATCCCTGGCCTTCAATATATTTTCTGTCGTCAGGATGGTATTTGCCACAGGGAACTCCTGGGCGATGTTTTCCCTGACGATGAGCTGCTCCTCATCCCTGGAGGGATAGTCAATGATCACTTTCAGCATGAAACGGTCTACCTGGGCTTCAGGCAAAGGGTATGTTCCTTCCTGTTCGATCGGGTTCTGGGTGGCGAGGACCATAAATGGCCTTTCCAGTTTGTAAGTGTTTGCCCCTATCGTTACCTGCTTCTCCTGCATAGCTTCGAGCAGGGCACTCTGTACTTTAGCCGGGGAACGGTTGATTTCGTCTGCCAGGATAAAATTGGCAAAGACGGGTCCCTTCTTAACCTCGAACTGTTCCTTCTTCTGGCTGTAGATCATTGTCCCTATCAGGTCCGCCGGCAAAAGATCCGGGGTAAACTGTATCCTGCTGAACTTTGCATCTATGGTGGTGGCCAGGGTATTCACCGCAAGGGTTTTCGCCAGTCCGGGTACCCCCTCCAGCAATACATGACCATCTGTCAGTAATCCGATCAACAGACTGTCAATGAGGTGCCTTTGTCCCACAATCACCTTGTTGATCTCCATGGTGATCATATCCACGAAAGCACTTTCTTTTTCTATCTTTTCATTTAACTCCTTGATGTTTACGGTGTCATTCATAATTACAGCGATTTTTAAGAAAGCCCAAAAATAACATTTGATTGCTTCATTATCAAATACTGTACCAGGCAATATTCTCCCTGAATGCCAGGCAAACCCTGACAGTATGGAGGTTTTGACGCACAGGTTAAAAAATGTTAAAGAATTTGAAGAAAATTTAAAGACGAATAAGAATTTAAACTTCAGGACTTTACCCGATGAAAATCCTTTATTCTTTTGTGGTTACAAAGGAATTGCTTGCAGTTCAAAAAACTTGTAGCATATGCCAGTACTCATGCTCAAAGTTCAGGAGGTGTATTTTTACACATTAAACCGGGACGAAAAGGGCAGCATGTCATTGGGTTTGCAAAACCCGACAGTATTATCTACACCAATACGGGTATGTGTAAACAAGCCGATGACAGGCTTAAGGCAGCTGGTGGTAATCATTGATGTTATTCCAATTACTAAATACATAAGAACACTATACTTTTGTTCTATATGTTAAACATTGGAAGTGAGATAACAGAGATTCGTAGGCAAAAGAAATGGTCCCAGGCTGACCTCGCCAAAGCAGGCTTATTCAATGTAAAACTCATCCGATGCAAACACTAACGATAGAACTTACAGATAATAACTCCTTAAAAGCGTTGCAGGAGCTGGCTCATCATCTACAAGATAAAAACTTCTGAGATTGTGGTGCTTGGGATTATTCACAGCAGCCGCAAAACGTCAAGAATCAGAAGCCTTAGAAAAGAAAAAGTAGTAGAAAAAAATTAGCTGTTTTTTTTTCAATTGAAAATAAATATCTATTGAACAGACCAGGGCTTAATACCGTCTTAAGCAACCAAAAAGATATAGGGCAGGCAAGTGTCAAGTTTCCTGAAGGGACCCGTCAGGGCTTGACCTTGACTGTGTGTGTTGCGGGTCTTACATTTGCTACGAACGGTTTAAGACATTTCTGCAAGCACTGGCTATTTACACATCATGCCACATAATAAGACAGCATTGAT
>DAOUVF010000043.1 GCA_030667765.1 Bacteroides sp. | reverse complement strand
TCAATTTTTTTGTGACGGACATGATTTAGGTACACATAATGTCTTTTATGATGTTTTAAAGAAAGACGATGGAGGTTCTGCTTATTTTGAGTATACCATATACACCCAATGGAGTGATATCGAGAAATTTAAAAATACTGTCATTACTGTTAAATAGATCTTGCATTAGAGCAGGTCTTTTATGGAGTTTCATCCCCAGGGCCTTTCTTCTGCTTTCCGGCTTTCGGGAACTGTTCCCCGGTCTTTTTACTGATACTCTCATCCACCATATTAATGCGGTCAAAGATCTTGGCATCTGCCGACCGGAGATGGAGATCGTGTTGCGGGAAAGGAATCACTATTCCGGCCTCCTTGATCATTTGATTTATCCGGACAGTCACTTCACTCTGGATAGTTAACCGGGTGTCGGCATCGGCGATCCAGAACAATAACCTGAAATCAAAGGAGCTTTCTCCAAAGCCAAGAAAAATGGCCCAGGGTTTTGGATAATCCAATACCCTCTCATTGGATTCTGCTGCCTCTAAAAGCAGGTCCAGCACTTTCTGGGGATCGGTTCCGTAGGCTACACCCAGCCTGACTTCCCCTCTGCGGCGCTGGTCGGAGAGTGTCCAGTTGATCAGTTCGTTGGATATCAGGTTGCCGTTGGGGACGATCACCTCGGAACCATCGTAGGTTTTTATGATAGACGCACGGATGCCTATTTCTTTAACAATCCCCATGAGTGCACCAACCTCAATGATATCACCTTCATTGATAGGCCTTTCGAAGGCCAGTATGATCCCGGAGATCAGGTTGTTGAATATATTCTGCAATCCAAATCCAATACCTACCCCAAAAGCCCCCAGCAGAATGGCCAGTTTTTCCATTCGAACACCCGCTGCAGCAATGGCGATTAAAAAACCTATGGTGATAAGAGTGATCCTCAGCATCAGGGAGATGGCCCCGGGGACTCCTTTTTTTAGTTTCAGCCTCGTAAAAACATCTCCTTCCAGGAAGAACCTGATGATGCGTGAGATGGTTATGGTCAGCCAGATGATAAAAAAGAAAAGGATAATGTTCAGCAGGCTTATCTGGGTGGACCCGATTTTGATGGGTGCCACAAACACTCTGTTGAACCAGCCAAAGACCTCATCATTGATGGTAAATTCCCGTAAGATCAGAAGGACCCAGATCGACCAGCCAGCCAGGGTCACAAATCCTGTTATACGTTTTTCTACTGTAGGGCCGAAATTCTTGATCACGGTCAGGCTGCTGATTCCCCTGCTGTATATGATCATGATCAGGATGCCATTGATAACCAGTATAAAAGAATATACCAGTATGGCAGTAATGATACTGTACAGGGTGGAGATACCAAAATATTCAGCCATGAATACTCCACCGAATATATTAGTAACGGTAGCAATTCCCATCATCAAGCCCACAATGTACAACAGGTAGTATAATATCTGCCTGGATATGTTTCCATTGACCAATTCCTGTATGGACCTGTCACGTATCATAAATACAATGGAGATGAAAGAACCTGAACAAACAATCAACATTAAAAGGCGGTTGAACAAATCTTCCCTGTAGGTAAGGTCATGGAAGACCATAATGAGGACAAATGACAGCAATAAATATATGTATTTTCTGATAACCCGATGGATATTGTGGGTGATCAAAAGGGTCATTGGTACCAGGATAAGAACTGCATTCAGGCTTCGGATGACTTGAGGAATATTAGTGTAATAGATTAATGTTATGGTGAAGGTGATCATCAAGGAGGTGGCAATGGGTTTGGACATCAGTATCCTGGTGCGGGAGACATATTTTTCATCTTTTTTTGCTATACTTTTTTGTAACCTGCGAAACATGCTGACCAGGACAATTGTGATCAATATGAAAAGGGCCAGGTGTACAATCATTTTCCTGCTGTTATCAGCAACAAAGCCTTTTATGACAGGTATATTGGCACCAAAATAACCTGGTTCGGCCATGGCAGTGTCTCTCACATACAAAGAATCCTTCCAGATCACAGGTTTGTCAAACCTGAATCGCTGAATGGTGGATTCATCAAGTTTTACCACGAAGGTTTGGATGATTCCATTGCTGCTTATTAATTTTTCTGAGACAGCTACCATATCATCCTGCAGGAAGTCAGAGTTTTCATTCAAATACCCAATGACCTGTTCGATAGCGTTGATGGTGGACCTGATCTGCTCGAGAACGGTCTGTGTGGCATTTTCATTTGAAGCTTGCTCAAGGGTGAGGTTCCATCTCCGCAATGGGATCTGCAGGGAGGCCTTTTCGTTTTCAAATGTTTCAACCCTGCGGGTAAGTTCCTTCTGTGTCTCTTCAAGCCTTAAGGAGACATTTCTCCAGTCATTTTTTAAGCTCTCAAGCTCCCGGGAATTGATCTTGTCAAATTTTTTATGTCTGGGATCTTCCATGATCACATCATAACGGGCCAGGACAGAATCAACCTGCTGGTCATACCTGGTTTGCTCATCTTCAGTAAGCAGGATCTTTCTCTTTTCAGCCAGGGTTGAGCTTATGGAAGTTGCTTGTACAGATATCTCTGCCACGGGTATAGCCTGCACCTGGGCCAGTAAACTGTCTAGGGGTACATTATCCTGTCCGTTGATATTTGGTGCAGACAATACCTGAATAGCCAACACCAACATTGTCAGCAAAATGAGTCTCATGTTGGTTCAATTTATTTCCATCATCAAAATAGGAATTTGAAGCGACAATACGAAATCTGAAACCTGCCTATTCCGGTCCGAAGGCAGATGTTATAATAGGGAAACGCCAGAAAGAGAAATCCGGAAAGGCTTGGCAGATTATTTTATTTCAGGTTCCAGGTAGAGATTCCTTTTAAACTCATTAACAGGTGCCTCTAACCATTCAATCCGCCTGGGTCTTGCGTCACTCTTAAGGTATCCAGAAACTGGCTGGCCGGTAATGATACTCAATGCCTGTGCAGTAAATGGATCATGGCTGTCGCCGAAAGGTAGCAGGGGGAAATAATAGGGGTCTGCTTCATAGTCCGGGGCAAGGCCAAAGTTGAATTCAGAAAAGCCATCGGCGTTGGCATATTTCATGACCGTCGGGATCAGCGCCCAGGAATGCATGGGTGGATCGGCCAGGTCCGGGATGATCCAGGCCCCCGTATATTTTCCATAAGTTGTATCACCAATACATATGACATCCATATAGGGATACAGTCCGGTTATCGTAAATTCACTTGCCGATGCAGTGTTGTCTGTTGTAAATATAAAGATCCTGTCCAGGTCAAGATTATAGGGATTTGACGGGAACCTGAATTGCAGGTTATCAGAATTCGCCCCTTCTTTCTGTGTGAAATATGCTGTATACCCGGCATTCCACTGGAAGCGGATCATAACGTCTTTGTTTTCTACCTGTGTCACGGGACAAACACCACTGGCCAGCCAGCCCGCTGATTCAATGTCTCCACCAGGGTTATAGCGAAGGTCAAGGATCATTTCCGTGATCCCTGCTGATGCAAAATCCTGGAAAACAGTATTCAGGGTATGCAGGTACTCATCCGATTGTCCGGAGGTAAATGAAACATATGCCAGGTAGCCGATCTTGTAGCCGTCTGCTTCCAGTACATCCCAGAATACAGCCGGATCCTCGGCGATCACACGAGACTGTAATGAAACTTTATTATCTGTAAGTTTGAAGCCTCCCGTGGTGGCTTCACCCATGGTCAGGGTGTAGGAATTAATCTGATATAGGTCCAGGTAATTAAAGACGGTCAGGGACCGGTCATCCATCTCTAGGATGATATCACCCCGTTTGAGTCCGGCGCTGTCAGCGGGTGAACCCCGGTAGATGTATTCAACCATCGCAAAAAGGGAGTCAGTACCACCAATCCTGCCGAATGTAAGAGAATACCCGATTGATTCCTGGACCCCGTAATACTGTCCCATAAGGGCATCATAATCATCATGGATCCATGAGAACCTGTCAATATCATATAAAAAGCTGTCAAAGAATTTCTCCGGATTGGGTGCCGTCTCCGGGTCAAGTCCCGCGGGGATATGTTCTTCCCATAAATAAACCTCATGCATCACGTCAAATATCCAGTTGTTGATGTATTTGGTTTGTTCACTGATAACGGGCACATTCCCATTATTGGGGTCCGGAGCAATTTTTTTCTCACATGAGATCAGCAGGGAGAATATAGCTGCAAGGAGCAGGGTGTTGTATCGATTTGAAACGCGCATCATAATAAATCTTAGCAATTACTATAATAACTTGCCAATGACAGGTTTCATTATGTAAAAGTAGGCATAAATTCCCCAAAACAGGAATAACTTAGCCTAAAAACTTGAAAATGAAATGATTGGCCAATAGGATTTAATCCGATTCTTCCTCTTCTTCTTCCTGGATAAGGTATTTTGCATCATCCAGGTTTTCCAGGCTTTCACTACCAGGCACTCTGTCAAGCATTTCGATGGGCTCTTCCTCGTCAGTGTCAATGTGCAGGGAGGACGGCATTTTGATCAAGTAGCTGATATCCTCCGTTTCATAAGACAATGCAGAGATTATCTGCTTGTCCTTATCAGCAAAGGTGATGAGGTCATTTACGAACCCGGAGGGATACTTTTCCCTGATTGCCTCACGGATCTCTTCCGGCAGGTTTCTGAAATCCTTTATGACTCTTTTTCTCATTAGAATCATTTGTCAGATCAATAATCAATAATAAGAAATATTTCAAAAGATCAACAGTTATTTGATATAAAAACGTTGATATTTTTCAAAAAATATTCACATATCCCCAAAAAGTTTAAAATCAATGTTTAGATTGATCTACAATCACAGGCAGAAAGGATCACAGGCTGAAAATGTAAATCTGTTATCGCTGCGGGTTTTTTCCTAAATTTACAACAGGGAAGATCATGGATCAAATACTTTATATAGGGATCACCCAGTCGTTTTTTGCCGGACTGATGATTGCGACCAAGAGAAATCCACAGGTAGCGGACCGCATAATGGCTGCCTGGTTATTTCTGATCGCCATTGAAATGGGTTTTGCCATTATCAATAAGAGCATCATTCAACTTTATGAATTTGTATTCATTCCTTTTACCTATGGTCCATTAATGTATCTCTATATCAAGTTCCAAACAGAGGAAAATATACACTTCAAATGGAGCTATATACTGCATTTCATTCCTTTCCTGGTGGTATTCATTTCCACCATAATTTTTCGTGGCAGGTCGGTGATGCAGCTCGAAAATTTCTGGGATACAGATCCATTCCTGTCGTTCAGGCTTATTTACGGATTGTCGTTCTTTATTTCAATAACTACCTACAGCACTGTCACTTTCATCCTGATCAACCGTCACCAGCGGAACATGCGGAACCTGGTCAGCTATACCTCTGAACGTATCACCCTGGGCTGGTTGCTGGTTGTTTCCATCAGTTTTTACCTGACTTATGTGGCGGTATTCATCTTTGGGGCCTATGTGATCTTCGCAAAGGATCAAACTTACGATCCAACCCTGCCATCCTATTTCGGACTGACATTCTTCGCTTTTGCCTTTAGTTTTTATGCGTATAAACAACCAGGCATTTTTAACGAGATCCTCACTGAGAGCAAACACCTCAGGAAGGAAAATCTCCCGGAAGAAGATGCGGATCCCAAGTATGAAAAATCCGGATTAAAGAAAAAGGATGCCAGGCAATACCTTGATCAATTATTGAAATACATGGAAGAGAAAAAACCCTATGTGGATGTGGATCTCTCCATCCATGATGTTTCGGATGAAATGGAGATACCCAGGCATTATCTCACACAGGTGATCAACGGTATGCTGGGCAAGAATTTTTACACCTTTATTAATGAATACAGGATCGAAGAGGTTAAAAAACTCCTGGTGGATGAGGACTATTCAAAATATACCCTGACAACTATTGCCTTCGAAGCCGGGTTCAATTCAAAATCTTCCTTTAACAGTGTTTTCAAGACAGCAACCGGGATGACACCTTCCCAGTTTAAGGATGCTCATTTTAATGGTCCCGGCTCACAAGACCAGCATGTTCCTGAAAATGAAAGCAAAAAATCAACCTGATCTGTTATTCCCTCCTTTCCTCACTGGTTTGCTGATCTTCAGGTATTTAGCTGTGTGAGCCGCTAAGGATAGACAAACCCGCCTTCCACCCTGCGCGGTCTGGACAATTTCGGGGACCTTATGTCGTATTATTGCAGAAGCCCTTCTCTGACGCAAAAACCTTTTTTGTCTGATTTTAACCTGTTTCATTATTAGGATGAGGATTATTTCATGGATTATATTGTTAATTATTGTCTTTCCGGCAGGTGCTTACGCACAAAGTTTGTTTGAGGGGGGAGTTACAGAAAAAATGGAATCTCCTTTCCAATTGAGCGGTTATGGCAGGGGGGTGCTTTATACGGGGACCTATGAATCGACAAGTCTTCCTGAGATCAGGAGCGGATACGGCGAAGCGGCTTTGAAAATCAATGCCTTTTCCGGTATGAGGGGGAAACTTTATTCAGAAATCCGTTTCAGGAGCGGGTATGAATTTAATGAACAGATCAACCAGTTTCAACTTCGGGAAGCCTATGCCGACCTTTACCTTGGTGATTTTGACCTGCGGGCAGGGCAGCAGATCGTTGCCTGGGGAAGGGCCGATGGTATCAATCCCACCAATAACCTGACGCCCCGGGATTATTTCGTTCGCTCCTCTGAGCCAGATGATATTCGCATGGGGAATTTCCTGGTGAAGGGCCGTTATACTATAAAATCACGCATCAGGCTGGAAGGGATATGGGTACCTGTATACAGGCATTCCGTCTACAGGTTTGACCTGTTTGATATGCCGGACTTTGTAAACTTTGCAGATCCCTACAACCCGGGAGCAGCCTTGAAGAATGGATCATTTGCCGGGAAGGTGGAATTTTTATTCAACCGTTTTGACGGATCTGTGTCCTGGTTTAGCGGTTATGATCCCATGCCCGGGATAGATGCCGGTCCCCTGCCGGAGACTCCGGGAGAGAACCCTTCCATAGACCTGTATGCCAGGCCATTCCGGCAGCAGACAGTGGGGCTTGATTTTTCATTTGGTTTAAGGTCCTTTGGTGTCCGGGGGGAAGCTGCCTACCGGGAGCCAGCTGCCGGTTACAAAGGCGAGATCTTTGTGCCAAACCGGGACCTGCGATATGTGATGGGAATTGACCGGTCTTTCGGGATTTTCAACATAATGGTCATGTATTCAGGCCAGTATGTATTTGATTTTGAGGAGATGCAAATGCCGGGAAGCTTCCAGGAGATCGAGCCTGAGATGCTTCAGCAACCTGCCGTATGGGGGATGCTGGGTCCTGTTATGGACCAGCAACTGGCCGGGTTTAACCGGGTTATTTTTGACCAGACAAAAGAAATTATGCATTCCCTGGCAGCCAGGCCTGCCATATCCCTGTTTCATGAAGTATTGGACCTGGAGGTATTTGGCCTGTATAATTTCAGTACCCAGGAATGGACACTGCTGCCCAGGCTGTCATGGAGCGTTTCAGATAACCTGAAACTGGGTATTGGCGGGCAATATTTTGAAGGTCCCCCGAATACCCGGTATGATTTGATAGCACCGGTTTTCAACGGGGGATTTATGGAATTGCGATATACATTTTAAAATCACATGAGAACAGGAATTTTAATTATCAGGCACAGATGGCTGATCATCATTTTATCCCTGCTTATTTCAGGGTTTTTCGGATTTCAGATATTCAGGGCTGAGATCAACTCGGACATGGCAAGCTTCATCTATGAGGGAATGCCTTCCCGGATCAATACAAACCTGATAGAAGATATTTTTGGGGGTGATGAAATGGTCATGATCCTGTTCGAGGCGGATGATATTCTCAACACTGAATCCCTTTCAAGGGTAAAGGCGGTGAGTAAACAATTAGAAGAAGTAGAGGGAATTGATGAAACGCTTTCCCTGTTTGATGCAAAAAATATCAAGGGGGAGGACGGGGCCATGATCGTTGACCCGGCCATCAGGAGGCTTCCGAAAACGGAGGAGAGTTGGAAGGCACTCAGGAAGGAACTGAAAGCCAATGAACTTGTACATAAGGTTCTTGTTTCGGAAGATTTTAGGATGACTGCCATCATAGCCACCCTGGAGAATCATGCCCAGGATGAAGAAATAGTGCATGCCATTGAGCTGGTCCTGGCTGAGAATCCTGGCAGGGAGCAAACTTATGTAGGTGGATTACCATACATCAAAGCCCTGGTGGCCAAGGAAATGACCAGTGAGTTTAAACTTTTGATGATCATTGGCCTGGGGATAATGCTGGTGATGCTGTTTTTCTTTTTCAGGGAGGCCAGGGGTGTCTTTTTGCCTTTTATCGTGGTGATCCTGTCCATCCTTTTTGCCATGGGATTGATGCCGCTTATCGGCTGGCAGATGTCTATTATTACCCTGTTGCTTCCCATAATGCTGATTGCCATAGCCAATGATTACGGGATCCATATGATGGCAAAATACCAGGAGTACAACACATTGGGGAATAATTCCAGTGCGGGGACCATTGCCAGGGGGGTATATACCAGCCTCCGGAGCCCCATTCTCCTGACCGGTATTACAACCATTGCCGGGATCCTTTGTTTGCTTTCTCATAAAATGATCCCGGCCAAGCAGTTGGGTGTGGTTGCAGCAGCAGGTATTGGTTTTGCCCTCTTGCTTAGCCTTTTGTTTATCCCGGCAGCCCTGTCTGTTATTGGCAAATCAAAACCTGTCCTGTCAGAGAATCCATCCAGGCAGCGTCTTATTGACCGGGTACTGGCCTCAACCGGTAAGATGGTTAACCGAAGGCCCAGGCAGGTGATCCTGGTGGCCGGGCTGGTAATGCTATTATCAGGAGGAGGAGCTTTCCTGTTAAAAGTGGATACCAATCTGGAAAATTTCTTTCCGGAGAAGCACCCGGTCAGGGTAAGTGCACAGGTTATCAATGAAAAATTCGGCGGATCACAGAATATTTCCATCCTGGTAGAAGGGGATATCCTGGATCCGGAGGTAATGGGACAGATTGACCTTTATGAAACGGAGTTAAAAAAGCACCCGGCCGTGGGAAATGTCATGTCCATTGCCGGCATCGTCAGGGAGATCAGTAAAGCAGTGAATGATGATGGAGATCCCTATTACAACGTGGTACCCCATGAGCGGAATGCCCTGGCCCAGTACCTGGAACTATATATGATGAGCGGGGATCCGGAGGACCTGGAAAGGATGGTGGATTTTGATTTCCAGAAGGCACAGGTCATGGTAAGGATCAATGACGGGAGCAACTTGGCCTTAAAATCTGTACTCGAAGAAATCCGGCAGCTGACTGGACCGGGTGTACATCAGACAAGGATTGGAGGGTATGGGCTCATTACCGTCGATCTGGCTGACCTGGTCGTAAAGGGACAGGTAACTTCCCTCTTGATTGCCCTGCTGGTGGTCATAGTCCTTCTCGCCATCATGTTCCGGTCTGTCCCGGCAGGATTGATTGCCGCCCTGCCGCTGGCCTTTTCCATGATCATCCTGTTCGGATGGATGGGATACCTGGGCATAAAGCTGGATGTCGCCACAGCACTACTTTCCTCCATCATGATCGGTGTAGGGGTGGATTATACCATACATTTTCTCTGGAGGTATAAATCAGAGAGGGAAAAAGGACTGATACCGGCTGATGCAGTCTTAAAAACACTGACTACTACCGGGAGGGGGATCAGCTTTAATGCCCTGTCAGTTATACTTGGGTTCTGTGCCCTGCCATTTTCAGTATTCCTGCCCATCAAGGTATTCGGCTTCCTGGTTATGGTGTCCATTTTCTCATGTCTTGTGGGAGCAATGATCATTATACCGGCCCTCGTTTTAATTTTTAAACCTGCTTTTCTTGAGCCTGGGACAAAGTCTGTCAGGATTCAGTTCAGAGCGTGGAGGGGCTGGGTAAGAGGAAGAAAGACGGTGCCTGCAAATTGAAGATATATTAAAGTTAAAATTCCGAATAATGAGATTCAGTAAAAGAATAAGTATAGCCATAATCCTCGGTGTAGTGGGATTAGCCTTTTTAAATTTTGCCCCTCCTGAGGGCCGTGAGATAATGCAGAAGTCAAGGGATGCATCCAAGCTCGAGGGAATGGAAGCCATTTCCACCCTGCGGATCTATGATGCCAAGGGAAGGGAAAGGGTAAGGCAAACCTCCATGGCGTCAAAACTCTTTGACAGCGGGGTTACCGAAAAAAGGATCATCCGGTTTCTCTCACCTGCAGAAGTCAAAGGGACAGGGATACTCATTTATGACTATGATGAGAGGAATGATGATATGTGGATCTATATGCCCGCATTAAGAAAGACACGGCGGATCATCAGCAATGAAAAAAGCAAGAGTTTCATGGGTTCGGAATTCAGCAATGCAGATATGTCTGCCCCCAGCCTGGAAGATTTCGATTATACGGTAACCGGTTCTGAGACTATTAGGGGAACGGATTGCTGGATTGTTGAGGTGATACCTGTGAATGAGGATATCATGGATAGGATGGGGTATGACCGCCAGCTTGCCTGGATCGGGAAGCAGGACTTTGTATTCAGGAAGGCTGAGTACTATGATGAAGATGATGAATTGTTCAAACAAATGATTTCCTCCGATGTCAGACAAATGGATAAATCAGGTAAGAAATATATAGCGACCCGTATGGAAATGAGCAATATGCAAAATGGACGGAAATCAGTGATGACCATAGATGAGATCCAATATAATCCAGATGTAAAGGAAGAATATTTTACCCTGGGATACCTGGAAAGACTTTAATTGAAGCGGAAAAATGAGAGCAAGCCAGGCAATATTGTTACTTGCATCCATGTGTTTGATGCCTGTTGAGGTGTCGGGCCAATCAGGGGGCCTGACGATCGAGATCACCAATATCCGGTTTGAGAAGGGATGGATCAGGTTAGGCCTGTATAACCATCCGGACCAGTTTCCTGTCAATCCTCCCAGGACTTATGATTTTAAGAAAACCTCCCTCAAGGAAGGAATGATGGAGATCATCCTGGATGATATCCAGCCCGGGACCTATGTAATCAGTTTACTGGATGATGAAAATGGCAATGACCAGATGGATTATAAACTGATTAAAATACCCAGGGAGGGGTATGGATTCTCCAACAATATAAAACCCGGGTTGAAACATCCTCCTTTTGATCACTGCAGCTTCCGGATCCCGGAAGGACAATCCAGGATCAGGATAGAAATGCAGTATTTCAGGAAAAAGACATAGTCTTCCAACATCTCTGCCAAAGATTTCACGAATAGCCCTTAATGCCTGAAAAATGAGACGGGGGCGACATCCGGCAACCTGAGTGTCCAGATCACTAAATTGAAGGATTCAGGTTACATCGAAGTGAGAAAGAAATTCAAGGGGAATTTCCCACAGACAACCTGCACCATAACGACTTTGGGGGAAGAAAGATTTGCAGCCTATGTAAAGGCCATTTCGGGATACCTGAACCCCAAGGATTAATCGGTGTGCAATTGCTCGTTGAGTTGCTCCCTTAGCCAGGCCGGACGGTTGCTTGTGATCCCGTCAATCCCGAATTCGATCAGCCTGGCTGCCTCTTCCGGGTCATCCACGGTCCAGGCAAACATCTTCATACCTGACCGGTGCACCGCTTCCACGTATTCTTTGCTGATCCCTTTATGACGAAAATTCAAACCGTCCAGTCCCGCGTCACCAGCCCTGGTTATCCACTTGGGTTTGTATGAGCCTGACAGGGTGTAATGCAACCAGTAAACAGGAATGGCGGGAATCTCCTTTTTCATCATCGCACATACATTGAAGTCAAAACTGATGACCACAACCCGGGATTTTTTTTGGTAATCATTTAGCATTGCGGCAAGGAATGGTATGATTACCGTATCGGTTTTTACTTCTACAAACAGGACTTTGCCCTCCGGTACAGTTGCCATTACCTCCTCCAGGAAGGGTATCCTTTCCCCTCTGAACTGATCCATCCCGTTGCTTGCATCGAGGGTACGCAGGGCGGATGACATACTTTCCCTGATCACCATCT
>DAOUVF010000376.1 GCA_030667765.1 Bacteroides sp. | reverse complement strand
CTTGTATTTCTATACGGTATTGGTTACATTGCTTTACGTAACCTGATATTTAACTTTTCAGCAATTGTTTCGGCTTCCTTATTCAAATCGATATGAATTGTGTACACCGACTTCCTTACTGACTACAAGCCGGTATTCGGCTAAACTATGGGACGCAGATCTGCAGGAACCTGTCCAATGGGACCTGGTGGGGATTAAGGAAAATGAGACTATGTTCTCAGGATCTGCCCTGCTCCTGTCGCATAATACCGATGTGAGCTTCGGTAATGTTTCCATCACACCATTAATTTCTGAATAAGATAAACCATGATATTCCGGATACCTCTCTTCTTGCTAATTATTATCCTGACTCTCATGCTGCCTGTCAAAGGATTTTCCCAGAAGGGACCCCAGGCCGGTGATATCTATCGTGAATATGCGGTCAACCTGAAGAACGGTAACTGGTGGAGGGTCACCGATCCCAATGCCAGGCATGCCGGGGCAGCTGCCTTTCTGCCGAATCCGGTACTGGAAATCAATATTGATGACCTGAAAGGAGCTGTCAGGGCGGAAGTCCTGATGGATATCTGGGGGGGGCATGCCGGTACCAGCGGTAAAAAATTCAGGTTCAATGACAGTGCCTGGATGGATGTACCTGACGTACCGACCATCCCTCAGAGACCTGAATGTTACATGACAGAGTACAATGTTATCCTGAACCTGCCACTCCGATACCTGAAGGAAGGAAAAAATACATTCGAAGGTACCAGCGGTGGACAGATCTGTTATAATTTCAACTGGGGTCAATGGGGATGGTATGTAATGATGGTCAGGATTTATTATGGTCCGGGTAAGTCACATGCTGTGGGACAGATCACATGGCCTGCATCTGGTGGCACCATTTCCGAGAACCCGGAGATTGCAATCAATCCTGAAGATCCCGGGAATGTGAACAAGATACAGGTAATTGGTAAATATTACGGATATGATGAAAACGGGGATGGCCTTTATTTTGACTGGCACCGTGCCTATCATGGTACAGAGATTGAAGGCCATATCGGGACCCTCACACAGGCGCCTTATCAGCTGACCTGGGATACCCGTTATGTACCGGATCAGGATCCGGCCGGCATATCCCTGGTTGCCAGGATAAGGGACACCAACGGTATCTGGTTTGTAACTGATGTGGTGGACAGTATCCACCTTGAACGACCAGATTCACTCTCCGTAAAGATGTACACCTCCCATGATATCCCGGAGAAGTTTACTGTCCGGACAGGCAGGACCATGTCCTGTAAAAATGTTATTGATATGCTGGTAAATGCCATGAGTTGCAGACTGTACCACAGGACCTGGAATGCGGGAGATGATCATGCAGCCGGTGGACATATTGATAAACCCCTGATCATCAACGGGAGCAGCTTCAAATGTTACGGGAAAAATCATTTTTTTGCCCTGTCCAGCGTTGATGTTCCGGTTTCTATCCTGTATGAAGGCATCAATGAAATTGCCTACACTTCGGATACGGAGCATCACGGTATCGAAATTCTTTGGCCTGGTCCGGCATTTATCGTCCGGTACACTCACTTAACCTTATCTTTACCTGGAAACTGAACATATTTAAATGTACATCGAATCAAACAGACACCATGAAAATGAAAAAACAGATAAAAAAAAGGCAGCTGTCAAGCTTTCTGATACTTATTGGAACACTTGTTACTATTCCTCTGGGTGCTCAATACCCGGAATGGAAAATCAACAGTGACATTGAGAATCCTAATGTAGGCGATCAGCAGACGGCTTCGCTGATCCTCGATATTGACACTGACGGGATCCGGGATTTTGTAATTACCGAACGTACGGCCTCCCCTTCCGTGGTATGGTATAAATACAATGGGACCACCTGGGAAAGAAGGGTCATCGACGAAACTCCACTGAGAATAGAAGCAGGCGGGGATTTCCTGGATATAGACCGGGACGGGGACCTTGATATTGTATTCGGAGGGGATTCACAGAGCACCCAGATCTGGTGGTGGGAAAACCCCCGGCCGGAATACCAGGACAATTGGGCGAGGCACCTGATCAAAGACCACGGAGGCAAAAAGCATCATGACCAGATCTTTGTGGACTTTGACCATGACGGACAGGCGGAGCTGGTATCATGGAACCAGCGAGACAGCCTGCTGTTGATGTTTGAAATCCCATCCGATCCCAGGTCTTCCGGTCCATGGAAATATTCTGTCATCTACAAGGGACAGCCGAAAGACGAAGGCCTGGCTGCGGCAGATCTCAACCTCGATGGAAAATTGGATTTGGTGGGTGCCGGAAAATGGTTTGAACACGGAAAGGATGGTAAATTCACCACACATATCATTGATGAAGAGATGAATTTTTCCCGATCAGCCACCGGCCAGCTGATAGAAGGCGGTCCCCCCGAGGTTGTTTTATGTCCAGGCGATGCAGACGGAGATGCAAAATGGTATGAATTTCAGGACAATCAATGGATAGCTCACTCCCTCGGATTTATTATCCACGGACATACCCTTGATGTGGTGGATCTCAACAGGGACGGGAAACTGGATATATTCATCGGGGAAATGGGGAATCCAGGCGATGGCGAGAATGCAGATATCATGATCTGGTACGGTGACGGGAAGGGAAATTTCGATAAAGAAATTATCCGGACCGGACAGGGAATCCATGAAGGCCGCATCGGTGACCTCAATGGCGACGGCATCCTCGACATCCTGGTAAAACCATACAACCACCATTCACCCAGGGTGGAAGTCATGACAGGAAGGTTCGATTCAAAACTCCCCCTGGACCAGTGAAAAACCCACAAGATTGAGGACCTATCCGAAAGAGCCATGTTTGTCACAGCTGCCGATATAAACCTGGACGGTGATTAGTCCCCATTTAAACCCCAAAAACCATGAAAATAACTAAAACTAACAGAGCCGCTCTCATATGGTTCGGGATGGTGATCTCTATCCTTGTTTCCCTGAATTCATGTAACAATCAACCGGAGGAAGCAGTTTCACCACTTGAAAAGATCCTGCCTGTTGCCCAAAGGGTAATGGATGAAACCTCTTTCCGTTTCGAACCCGTGCTTCAGTCGGAAACGCACGGGATCCAGCGCATTGAGCCTGGAGCACTCTATGGTCTGCCAGCCTCCGGAACAGCCTGTGCATTAAGTTTCATTCAGTCCCCCAAAGACACCAGTATACTTTTCGGGATCAGTTATTCAGGTGCCTGCATGATCCGGATCAATGACGAGCCTGTCTTTGACGGTAAGGCAAAACCTGATTTTACTTTCCGGGAATACACCTATAACCGTTTTCATTTTGACACAACGGTTGCCTTCCACCTGAAAGAAGGATACAACAAGCTGCTCGCAAGTATAACTGCAGGTCCCGGGGATTGGATTATGTTCATTCGCCCTGTGGATGATCTTGGGGATGAAGAGAATTTTGTGAATTTAAGCCTCTCCCCTTTTGCACCGGCATTAGAGCAGGAAAAGTGGCTGGTATGCGGACCCTTTGAACCATCTCAAGAAGGTGAATTACTTCCTCCGGAAAAGCATTTGAAACAGGTCTACACGGATGGTGAATCCTTCCTGACCTGGAAAGTATTGCCCAGGAATGTACTAAAACAATTACATAAAGATCCCGG
>DAOUVF010000271.1 GCA_030667765.1 Bacteroides sp. | reverse complement strand
GTGAATACCATCAAGCCTGGTATAGGTGCGGATCTGAATTTCAGTCAAAAAGTTGAGGGTCTCGTGGAAAGTCAGCGTAGTCTGGGACAAACACTGATCGAGATTATACCTACCAATATATTCCAGTCCTTCAACAACAACGCCATGCTATCGATCATATTTTTCGCTGTGATCTTTGGATTTTTTATCACACGGATTAATAATCCGCATCGAACATTTTTGAAAAAGGCCTTCAATGCTATATTTGAGGTAATGATGAAGATCACGCTGTTCGTGATCAGATTCACCCCGTTCGGTGTTTTCGGCATTGTTGCCAAGGTGGTAGCCGACCAGGATGACCTGGCCAACCTGGGTGCCAGGATGGGACTCTACATGGGAACTGTGATCCTGGCCTTGCTGATCCATTTCCTGCTGACCCTGCCGCTGATTGTAAAACTTGTTGGGAAGGCCCGCCCATACCGGCATTTGGTGAATATGTCCACTCCCCTTCTCACGGCTTTTTCAACTTCCTCATCCGGTGCAACATTACCCCTTACACTGAAGGCAGTTGAACAAAATTCCGGGGTTTCTAATAAGATCAGCAGCTTTACCCTGCCACTCGGGGCTACGATTAATATGGACGGTACAGCTTTGTATGAGTGTGTGGCCGCCATTTTCATCGCCCAGGCTTACGGGGTCGATCTCTCATTTATACAACAGTTGATCATCATCGTTACTGCCCTGCTGGCATCCATTGGTGCAGCTGCGATTCCCATGGCGGGACTGGTAATGATCACGGTGATCCTGACGGCAGTGGGACTTCCCCTCGAAGGTGTTGGCCTGATACTGGCGGTGGACCGGATACTGGATATGTTCCGAACCGCAACCAATGTCTGGAGTGACAGTTGCGGGGCCGTCATCATCGCCAAATCTGAAGGAGAGAGATTAAATGTTTAGACAAGTGCGTCATACAGGATCTCTGCCGGATGAAGGGCCCTGCGTCCTGTCCCGTCTTTGATCTGATGCCTGCAGCTTGTTCCCGGAGCAGCAATCATCACTCCTTCCACTGTTTTCCTTATGGCAGGGAAAAGTACGAGTTCACCTACTTTCATGGATAGGTCATAATGTTCCTTCTCATAACCAAATGAACCGGCCATGCCACAACATCCTGAAGGAATTTCTTCGACGGTATATCCGGCAGGCCGCGACAGGACCTTTATTGTGGATGCGGTGGTGGATACGGCTTTCTGCTGACAGTGTCCATGCAGTTTGATATGCCTTTTAACCTTGGTAAACCTGTCTTCCGGGATCAATCCCCTATCTATTTCACGATCGAGGAATTCCTCCAGGGTCAGGGTATGCGCCGCCATTTTCCTGGCATCTGCTGCAAGCTCTCTGCCCACCAGTTCGGGGTATTCATCCCGGAACCCAAGGATAGCAGAGGGCTCCAGTCCGACCAGGGGAACATCCTGGCTTACCAGTTCTGAAAAAACCCTGACATTGTGTTCTGCAATATTCCTGGCTTTCCTGAGGAGGCCTTTGCTGAGAAATGTACGTCCGCTTACTCCATGAGGGGGCGTCACTACCTGATAGCCAAGCCTCTGCAAAAGCCTGATGGCCTTAATTCCGACCTCTGTATCATTGTAGTTGGTAAATTCATCCACAAAAAAACAGAGCTTCCCGTTGACCTGCTCTATTTCGCCGTTCAAGCGGTCAAGGTTCTGCCTGATCCATTTTCTCAATGTTTTTCTATTCAGGACAGGGATACTCCTTGCGGTGGCAAATCCCAGTATTTTTTTAAGTAACCTCGATAATATCTTCTGGGTGATAAAAAAATTAAACACCCCGGGTATGGCCATCCCCAGCTTCTGTATGCCCGCGATATTGGCGATGATCCATGTCCTGACCGGAATCCGGTGAAGATCGTAATACTGCTGCAGGAACTCTGCTTTCATCTTGGCCATATCCACATTCGAAGGGCATTCCGATTTACAGCCCTTACAGGAAAGGCAAAGGTCAAGTACATCATATATTTCACGGTGATCGAAGGGGTTTTTCTTCTGGGAGTTGTTGAGGAATTCCCGTAGGATATTGGCACGCGCCCGGGTGGTATTCTGCTCATCGCGGGTAGCCATGAAACTGGGACACATAGTGCCCCCGATGAGGGCTGATTTACGGCAATCGCCTGATCCGTTACATTTCTCGGCCATCCGCAGTATCCCGCCACTCTCAGAGAAATCAAAAACAGTTTGTATTTCCTGGATTGGTTTCCCGGGCAAATACCTGAGAGAAGAGTCCATCGGCGGTGTATCAATGATCTTCCCCGCATTCAAAACATTGTCCGGGTCCCAGGTATGCTTTATTTCTTTAAGTAACTCATAGTTTGCCTCTCCGATAATGATGGGTATGAATTCGCCCCTCACCCTTCCGTCCCCATGTTCCCCGCTAAGAGATCCGCGGTATTTCCTTGTCAGCTTGGCTGTATCCCTGGCAATACCCCTGAATTTTCTGACATCATCCGGATCTTTCAGGTTCAACACGGGGCGTATATGCAGCTCTCCGACTGAAATATGTGCATGATAAACACATTCAAGTTCATAGGACTTCAGTATTCTATTAAAGTCTTCAATGAAATCTTCCAGTACATTCACATTCACCGAGTTATCCTCGATGACAGAAACCGGTTTTGCATCTCCGGGTATGTTGGCCATGATGCCAAGCCCGGCTTTCCTGAGGGACCAGACCCTCTGGATATCATGTCCCGTAACCAAGGGAAAATGATAGCCCAGGCCTTCCTTTTGCATGGCTGCTTCCAGTTGCTTGTGGACCTGTCTGATCTCATCCATACTTTCCCTGGCAAATTCTATGATCAGGATGGCACCCGGATCCCCTTTCAGGAAAAAGCGGTTTCTTGATTGAGTGATATTTTCACGTGTCAGGTCAAGAATGGTCTTGTCCATCAGTTCCACTGCATCCGGATTAAAACCGAGGGCGATAAGGTTTCCCTTGATGGCATTCGCGACTTTATCAAAATGTACGCATACCAGGGCTCTTTCATCAGTAGGCACTGTTAGCAGGTTCAGTTTAACCTCTGTAATAAAGGCAAGGGTCCCTTCTGATCCTGCAATAAGTTTACAGAAGTTGAACGCTTCTGTTTCCCTGGAAAAAGGATCTGTGTCCAGTAAAAGGTCGATGGCATAGCCGGTGTTCCTGCGGATAAGGGAAGGATCAGGATATTCGGTACGGATCTGTTTCCTTAATTTTTCATCGGAGAGGATCTCATGGATCTGTCTGTAGAGCCGGCTTTCCAGATTTTTGCCCATCAGCTTTCGCTCAAAACCCTCCCTGTAAAGTGACCTGAATTCCGCCTCGGATCCATCTGCGAGTATGGCCCTGACCTCCAGCAGGTGATCACGTGTGCTTCCATAAATCAATGAATGTGATCCGCTTGAATTATTTCCAACCATACCGCCGATCATGCACCTGTTGGAGGTGGAAGTTTCAGGAGCAAAGAAAAGACCGGAGGGCTCAAGGAACAGATTGAGTTCATCGAGCACCACCCCGGGTTCCACCCTGACCCATTGTTCGTTCGCATTAAATTCCAGGATCTGGTTCATATACCTGGAGACATCAACCACCAATCCACGCCCTACCACCTGTCCCGCCAGTGATGTCCCGGCACCGCGTGGAATGACAGTCATACAATTGGCCGATGCGAAGTTTATCACTTTCTTGATATCCTCAGCATTCCTCGGCCTGATCACAGCCAGTGGTATTTCCCGGTAAACTGATGCATCGGTGGCATACATCAGTCTCATGGAAAAATCTGTAAAAAGATCTCCCTCAAGCTGGGAGGCGAGCATTTTCAGATACTGCTCTGCTGCATTATTCTGATGAGAGGTCATGACTGATGATTGAAAAACGACTGTAAAGATAGTATCCTTTAGAAAAAGTGTTCATATCTATGATATAAATCATATCATCAAAGATTTTATAATCCATTTTTTTGAGCTATTTTTAAAAAATTCCTTTGGACATTACAAATACCTGATTATCAATGGATTTACTGGGCAGAATTAAATTAAAAGCGAAGAGTCATAACAAGCGGATCGTGTTGCCTGAGGGAATGGAAGAAAGAACCCTGAAAGCAGCCGATGAGATCATCAGAGAAGGAATTGCACAAATCATCCTGCTCGGTAATCCTGATGCAATTAAAACAGAATCTGACAAATTTAATTTGACCAATATAATCAATGCCAGTATCGTTAATCCTGCAGATCATGAACGAAAAGGACAATATGTTGATCTGATGGTGGAACTGAGGAAACATAAAGGACTAACAGCTGAAGAGGCCGGAAAGCTTATTGAGGACCCGCTCTACCTGGCCACGCTTATGATTAAAAACGGGGATGCTGACGGAGAGGTGGCAGGGGCCATGAATTCCACGGGTGATGTGCTAAGGCCTGCTTTTCAATACGTTAAAACCATGCCCGGGATCAGTGTGGTTTCTGGTGCCTTTATTATGATCCTGAAGGACAGCAGTTTTGGAGAGAATGGCATCATCGTCTTCGCCGACTGTGCCGTACATCCTGATCCAACAGATAAGGAGCTGGCTGAAATTGCAGTGGCAACAGCCAATACCACCAGGGCCATTGCGGGATTCGAACCTCGTGTGGCCATGCTCAGCTTTTCGACCAAAGGAAGTGCCAGGCATGAAATGGTCGACAAGGTGGTCAATGC
>DAOUVF010000158.1 GCA_030667765.1 Bacteroides sp. | reverse complement strand
TATTTCAAATGGAAAGTAAGCCGGGACCTTTTGCTGGATCAAGAGGAAGACCTTGAAAGATACCTGATCGAACACACCGCCCATCTTACAGAAAACATGAGGAAAAGGGGAGGGGGGATCAAATCTGTAAAGATCCATGATATGGCGCCGGGAATGCCGGGACACTTCAAACTTGAGGCTATTTTTGAAACGGCAGATTCAATGGGTGCGAATTTCATCAATACCTGTCTCGAAGCGTTTGCAGGATTATTACCGGAATTTTTCCATGACCAGGGTATACTGATTGATGAGTACGACCTGGAAATCACCATGGCCATTCTGTCGAACCACACGCCGGAATGCATTGTTTCCTGCAAGGTGCAGTGTCCGGAGGAAGAATTTGCAGGTATGGGAGTTGGACTGACGGCTGGCGAGTTTACCGGAAAATTCAAAGAAGCTGTAAATATTGCAAGCCATGATACTTACCGTGCTGTCACGCATAATAAAGGGATTTTCAATGGTGTGGATGCACTGGCACTGGCTACTGGTAATGATTACAGGGCCATAGAAGCCGCCGGCCATGCATACGCTTCAAGGAAGGGGAAATACAGCAGCCTGACCGGCATCGAACTGTCCGGAGGTAATTTCACCTATTCGCTCCAACTTCCTATGGCGATCGGGACGGTAGGTGGACTGACAGGGGCGCATCCGCTGGCGCGCCTTTCAATGGACCTGCTGGGTTTTCCGGATGCCGGTGAATTGATGCAGATAACTGCAGCAGCCGGCATGGCCAATCATTTTGCGGCCATCTGGTCACTGGTGACTTCAGGTATTCAGAAAGGGCATATGCAGATGCACCTGTCCAATATCCTCAATAGCCTTGGGGCCACAGTGAATGAAATGGAAACAGCCACCAGGTACTTCCATGATAAGGATGTTTCCTACAGGGCGGTTGAGGATTATCTGATCCAGTTAAGGAGGTCTCTGTAGCCATGGAAAAATCAGGGAAATGCTTCCGTTCCAACGGGAAATTAATCCTGTCAGGAGAATACCTGGTCCTGCACGGGGCCTGGTCCCTCGCTGTGCCTACTGTCCTGGGACAGTCCCTCAGGGTTAAGGAGATTGACCAGGCAGGGATCCTTTTATGGAAAACAAAGGTGGTTTCAAAACCATGGATGGATTGTGAGATAGATCCGGTGAGCTGGCAGGTCATTCAAACAGATGAACCGGACAGGGCAAAGAATTTAGTCCGGATACTGAAAGCTGCCTCAGAGATCAGGGGTGATACGGAGTGGTTGAAGGGAAAAGAGGTGGTTTCGGAGCTTGAGTTTGATATTGAGTGGGGACTGGGAAGTAGTTCTTCGCTGATTTCGAATATTGCCTGGTGGGCAGGGATTGATCCTTTTCGCCTCTCCGGGTCGGTGTCCGGCGGATCGGGTTATGACATAGCCTGCGCCAGGTCAGATCAGCCATTGCTATACAGGACGGGGAATATCGCCCCCAGGTATAAACCCATAGATTTTCTGCCACCGTTTCATGAGCAACTGGCATTCGTTTATCTCGGCAAGAAACAGGACAGTGCATCAAGTGTAAGGAATTTCCTGAACAAAGCCCTGGTCTTGGAGAAAGATATTTCAAATATATCCGCTATTACGGAGAAGCTCTGCCGGACCGGGCAACTGGATGAATTTGAGGACCTGATGAGAGAACATGAGAATATCCTGTCCCATATTCTTGGATTGCCGCCGGTGAAGCAGGGACTTTTCCAGGATTATCATGCCGGGGTAAAATCCCTGGGAGCCTGGGGCGGTGATTTTGTCATGATCACCATGCATCAGGAATGGCCCGGGGTGAAAGCGTATTTTTCTGCAAAGGGGATGGAGACAGTCATTCCATATCATAAAATGGTTAAAGCCTGATAAGATGAGCGGTGGACTTCATCAAAAATACCTTGACGAGGCTGTGGGACAGATACCCGGAAGTATGGGGATACTCAAATCAACATGGAGGTGTCCCTCCAATATCGCCCTTGTGAAATACTGGGGAAAGAAGCATGTGCAGATCCCTGCCAATCCTTCCCTGAGTTTTACACTCAGTAATTCCTATACTGAGATGAATTTGACCATCGGGAAACATGCCGGAAATGCGCAGGAGCTGGAATATTCCTTTGAGGGAGAACAAAACGAGGCATTTGAATCCAGGATCAGGGGATACCTCCGGAATATCAGTTCCTATTTTCCTTTTTTAAGCGGTTGTAACATCAGGATAGCAAGCCGGAATACCTTCCCCCATTCCTCCGGAATAGCATCCTCGGCTTCCAGCATGGGTGCACTTGCACTGGGAATTTGTTCCATTGAACGGCAGATCCTGGACGGATCTAAGGATGAGGATTTCTACAGGAAGGCCTCATACATGGCCAGGCTGGGTTCTGGAAGTGCGGCCAGGTCGGTCTACGGGGGATTTGTCACCTGGGGAACAATGGAAGATAATGAGCATACCTCGGATGAATTTGCCACCCCGCTGGCCGAAAGTGTTGGTCCCGCATTTACATCTCTCTGCGACGCAGTCCTGATTATCAGTCCGGATAAAAAATCCGTATCCAGCAGCCAGGGGCATGCCCTTATGGATGATCATCCCTATGCGGGTGCCAGGTATCTGCAGGCAAGAAAGAACATCCTTGACTTACGCAGAGCTATCATCGGGAATGACATAAAGACCTTTATTCAAATTGCAGAAAATGAAGCACTTGCACTTCATGGCCTGATGATGAGTTCTGATCCTGCCTTCCTGCTGCTGAAACCTGGCACACTCCAGGTTATGTCGCGTATACAGGAGTTCAGGAAAGAAAAAGGCATTTCTGTTGCCTTTACCCTTGATGCCGGTCCGAATGTCCATTTGATTTATCCAGGATACGAACGGGAAAAAGTACTGGCTTTAATCATGGATGAATTACTGGGATATTGCTACCAGGAACAATGGCTGGACGACAGGATGGGAACGGGTCCGGAAGAATTGTCAGTTTGACCGGCTTTTATAGCTTAAAAACATATGCTAATGGCCGGGTAAAAGACAATTATTGTATTATTTTAAGGACCGGAAGTAAATGAGAAAAAAAAGTCTTGTAAGATGATAAATTTTGAAGCATTATTTAAGGTTTCCTACGGACTCTATATTGTCTGTTCCGGGGATAAAAACCGGGGGAACGGATTCATTTCCAATACGGTCTTCCAGGTAACCTCATCACCAGCCAGGTTTGCCTCCTGTTGTAATAAAGACAATTATACTGCTGAATTTATTAAAGAATCAGGAGCATTCTCAGTCTCCGTATTACACCAGGATACGCCTGCAGATATCTTTGGCCGGTTTGGATATAAAAGCGGCCGGGATTTTGACAAGCTCGAAGGAATGCATGTACAGTACGGGGAAACCGGAGTCCCCATTGTGCTGGATGAAGCCATTGCATTTCTTGAATGCAAGGTGGTCCAGACACACGATGTAGGGACCCACTGGCTGTTCATAGGTGAACTGGTCCAATCTGAAGTGGTCGACGACACCATGGAGCCTATAACCTACCTGCATTACAGGGAGGTTAAAAAAGGCCTGGCGCCAAAGAATGCACCCACTTACGTGGATAAGTCATTACTTGAGAAGAAGGAAACATCGTCAAAATTCAGAAAATTTAAGTGTACTGCATGCGGGTATGTTTATGATGAACAGGAAGGAGATCCTTCGAACGGCATTGATCCGGGAACCCTTTTTTCAGATCTGCCTGACGATTGGGTTTGTCCCGTTTGTGGAACAGAAAAAGAAGATTTTATTGAATTATAATAATTAATCAAGCAAAACTATGTCTAAATCATTGAAAGGAACCAAAACCGAACAAAACCTGTTAAAATCATTTGCAGGCGAGTCTCAGGCCAGAAACCGCTATGAGTTTTTCGTCAAAGTAGCGAAGAAGGAAGGCTATGAGCAGATTGCTGCCATTTTTCAGGAGACAGCAAACCATGAAAAAGAACATGCCAAGCGATTCTTTAAATTCCTGGAGGGAGGGATGACCGAAATAACGGCAGCTTATCCTGCCGGCAAGATCGGTACGACTGCAGAAAACCTGAAGGCTGCCGCCGAGGGGGAAAATGAAGAATGGACAATATTGTATCCCGCTTTTGCAGAGACGGCAAGGGAAGAGGGTTTTTCCGAAGTGGCCACTGCGTATAAAATGATTGCCAGGGTAGAGGCCGAACATGAACGCCGTTTCCTGAAACTCCTTCAGAATATTTCAGAAGACAAGGTATTCATGAAAGACGGGAAAGTCTGGTGGAAGTGCATTAATTGCGGTTATGTGTATGAATCGGAAAAGGCATTGGAGAATTGTCCGGCCTGCCAGCATCCCCTGGCCTATATGCAGGTGAGAGAAGAGAATTACTAAAGGTGGCAGGCAAACACTGTCATCCTGATTATTTTAGATGTCAAAGGAATTCACTGGCAAAATATTATTATTCGGGGAGTATACCATTATCATAGGATCAAAGGCCCTCGTACTGCCATTCAGGAAATTCTCGGGCATGCTGGAAATGCCCGAAAAAGAGGAAGAACCTGTGGAATCTGGTAAGCAACCCGGGCAGACCCATGCCCTGAGGTCAAATGATGACCTCCTGGGACTCCTGCAATACCTGGAAAAGTTGCAGGCAGCCGGGAATCTGCCGGATGAATTCGATATCGGCCGTTTTATGGAACAGGTAATCGGGGGACTCTTCTTTCATTCCTCCATTCCCGAGGCATACGGCGCCGGTAGTTCCGGAGCCCTCATAGCCGCTATCTATGATGAGTTTGGATCAGGAAGCAGCCGGATCGGATCACAGGATTTCACCAGGTTGAGACGGATCCTGGGGCAGATTGAATCCTATTATCATGGTACCAGTTCAGGAATAGATCCACTTTGTTGTTATTTGAATAAACCAGTCCTGTTTGACGGGGATGATGCCTATCCCGTGAATGTGCCAGCTTCCCCACCCGGCACCGGATTCTTTCTCCTGGATACAGGTAGTCCCGGCATGACCGGTCCCATGATAGAATATTTCAAGTCACGCATACAGGAACCCGGCTTTCTGGATATGATCAATGACAGTTTGATCCCACTCATTGAAAGGAATATCGATTTGCTGCTGGAGACCGATTCAAGGTTATCGGCGAATATGCAAAAGCTGTCTGAAATGCAATTTACCAGTTTTCGAAGGATGATCCCCCAGGCCTTTCACCGGATATGGCAGTACGGCCTCCAAACCGGACTCTTTTCACTAAAGCTGTGCGGTTCCGGCGGAGGCGGTTATATCATTGGTTATACGGCACGATGGATAGAGGCCATGCAATACTTTAACAAGCCAGGATTCAAGTTGTTTCCCCTGGATGTTTGAGGATTTATTCATCCGATTTCGCAGTCTTGACATATTTTTTTATGTTTACAGCCTTGAACAACCATAATCCTTATTATACCTATGAGCAACAATTTCTTTAAGACCTGGATGGCGCAGGTACGTGCCCCTTTCCTTATCCTTGCTGTATTTCTCGTTGTCATTGGCCTTGCATTCTCGGTAAAGTATCCGGAGGATTCCGGATCAAGCATTAACTGGCTTCATGCAGTGATGCTTATCGTCGGGGTGGTGCTTTCACATGTGTCGGTGAACCTTTTCAACGAATACTCTGATTTCAAAACAAAGATAGATTTTAATACAAACCGTACACCCTTCAGCGGGGGCAGCGGCATGATTCAATCCGGCAATACCCGGCCTGAAAATGTCAAGACAGTTGGGATTATAACCCTCCTTATCGCCGGGGCCATCGGCATTTATTTTGCCTTCGTTTCACACTGGATGGTATTTGTTTTTTCGATTATCGGTGCCTTTTCTGTTTTATTTTATACCAATTTTCTCGCAAAATATATACTGGGAGAATTGTTTGCGGGACTTGCCCTGGGAACAATGGTAGTGCTCGGAACCTACGTAGCCATGACTGGTATGCCGGGTATGCCTGTTGATGGCCTTTTTCCGAAAGAGGTCATATGGATATCCATCCCCCCGGGGATACTTACTTCACTGCTCCTGTTGATTAACGAGTTTCCTGATCATGAGGCAGATAAGGAAGGTGGCAGGAAACACCTGGTCATCCGATTTGGTCTGAAAGGCGCTTCCTATATCTATACTGCAGGTATGTTCGCTACCTTCGGAATTATAGTGCTGGTTCCCATCCTTGGAATTTCATCATACTGGATCTACATCGCACTGTTGCCTATGCCGCTTGGGATAAAAGCGGCTATGACGGCCATCAGGCATGGTGATGATCTTGGCAAAATGATACCTGCACTCGGCTCCAATGTAATGACTGTGCTGCTGACAGATCTGTTGCTGGCAGTTTCTGTGATTATTGATGTATTGTAGGGCCTGTCGTTGGAAAATGCAAGCAGATCGGGGCTTATCCCATTGCACCCCTTACTGCTCCCCCGTCCACACTGATGGTCTGACCGGTGATATAGGATGACCAAGGGGAAAGCAGCCATAAGGCAAGTGAACCAAAATCATCCACACCACCCGTCTTTTTAACAGGTACATTATCAATGATCTTCTCTTTCGCTTCTTCGAATGAAACGCCGTTCACCTCGCTGGATTTCCGGATCACCCTTTCCAGTGCCGGGGTCATGTGCATTCCCGGTGCCATCACATTGGCTGTGATGCCTTTCAGGGCAATCTCATCTGAAAGTGTTTTAACGAAGCCGGTCACGGCCATTCGTAAAGATGTGCTGAGAACCAGGTTTGGAACTGGTTGTTTCACTGAGATGCTTTCTATAAATAGATATCTTCCGTAATTATTTTTCTCGAATAGTGGAAGAAATGTTTGTGCCAGATCCACTTTCCAGCGCAGGACCTGCTGGTAGGCCCGGTCCCAGTCCTCCATGTTTGTTTCCAGGAATGCTTTGGCTGGTGGACCACCTGCGTTGACGACGATGCCGTTCAGATCCCGTTCCCCGACTGATTCTACCAGGCTATTCAGGGATTCGGACTGTGTCATATCTAATGACAGGATCTCAATGGCAGGATGTTCATCCTGCAGGGCTTTGAGTTTGTCCATGCC
>DAOUVF010000439.1 GCA_030667765.1 Bacteroides sp. | reverse complement strand
AATTTTAATCTTCGTATCCGGCCAGTGTTCCATGATCAGCAATGAGTCTTTGATGGTATTCATACAGCAGACATTGCTGCAATATGGATTGCCTTTCTTTTCATTCCGGGAACCGACACATTGAATGAATCCTACTGTTTTAGGTATTTTCTTATCACTAGGCCGGATCAGGTGGCCGCCACTGGGACCGCCGGCATTGATCAGTCTCTCGAATTCAAGGCTGGTAATGACGTTTTCATACCTGCGATAGCCATATTCCGTCATTTCGGTAGGATCATAAACATCCACGCCGGTCGCAACAATAATGGTTCCTATATCCAGGTCAAGCAGTTCATCGGGCATATCAAAGTTGATGGCATTCTTTTCACACTTTTCAATGCATTTACCACAGGCAATGGGAACATCCCCCAGGCAGTCGTCCATGTTAATGATGTAGGCGGATGGGACCGCCTGCGCGAAGGGGGTATAAATCGCTTTGCGGGTAGCCAGTCCGACATCAAATTCATTGGGACTGGAAACGGGACATACATCGGCACAGTCCCCGCAGGCTGTACATTCCTTTTCATCAACGAACCTGGCTTTTTTCAGGACCTTGACCTGGAAGTTCCCGATATATCCGGAGACCTCCTTGACTTCACTGTTGGTGAGCAGGGTAATATTGGGATGCCTTCCGGCTTCACTCATTTTAGGTGCCAGTATGCAGATGGAACAGTCCATGGTCGGGAAGGTCTTGTCGATCTGTGCCATTTTGCCCCCTATGCTGGGCTCCTTTTCCACCAGGGTCACCTTGTAATCCTGGTCCGCCAGGTCAAGTGCAGCCTGTATGCCGGCAACACCGCCGCCGACAACCAATGCTTTCCTGGTGACCGGCACTTCTGCTTCATACTGGGGTGTCAGCAGCCGTGTCCTTGCGACGGCCATCTTGACCAGGTCCTTGGCCTTTTGAGTGGCTCCTTCCCTGTCATAGAGATGGACCCAGCTGCACTGGTCCCTGATATTGGCCATTTCAAAAAGATAGGGATTCAGTCCCGCATCCTCACAGGCCTTCCTGAAAGTAGGTTCATGCAGACGGGGTGTGCAAGAAGCCACCACCACCCTGTTCAGTTTATGTTCCCTGATATCATTTTTGATAATATCCTGGCCAGGATCTGAGCATGTATATTTATTATCGCTTGCCTCCACCACATTTTCAAGTCCCCTGGCATATTCAGTTACTGCTTCGCAGTCCACCGACCCGGCGATATTCAGTCCACAATGACAGACATATACGCCTATCCTGAGTTCTCCATTCTCTTTTTCAGTCATGATGTTTTAATATAGTTTTCAATTCCTGACGCGGCCCTTCGGGCACCGATTATGGCATCCGGTACCGTTGCCGGTCCCAATACATTATCCCCCGCAGCAAAAACACCCGGTATGCTTGTTTCCATGGTCATCGGATTGACCAGTATGGTATCGTCTTTCCCGGTAGCGATCTTAGCGGGAAACGATTCAGTTTGGGGTTTCTCCCCGATGGCTATTACCAGGTTGTCAGTCTCTAATATGAAATTCGATCCCTCCACCGGGACAGGCTTTCTCCTTCCGGTCAGGTCAGGTTCGCCGAGTTGCATTTTCATGCATTCAAGCTGGCTTAATTTTGATTTCACCCCATGAATCCCCACTGGTGCTTCAAGGAACCTGATCTGTACCCCTTCCTTTTCAGCTTCTCTTATCTCATTCATGTCTGCCGGCATTTCCTCCCGGGTGCGCCGGTAGAGAAGTGTTGCTTCCTTTGCCCCGTATCGCATGGCAGCAGCGGCAGCATCCATGGCGGTATTCCCTCCACCGATAACAACCACGGTTTTGCCGGTAACCTTTTTGTTTTTGAACTTCAATGCGGCCAGGAATTCAAGGGTAGTGTATACACCCTGAAAATCTTCTCCCTTGATGCCCAGTTCCTTGCAGGCATGTGCACCGCTTGCAAGCAGTATTGCCCTGTAATTGTCCTTGAGCATCTGGTCGAGTGTGATATCCCGGCCAAATTTTGTGTTTGTCCGGATCTCAATTCCGGAATCCCGTATCTGGTTGATCTCATCCAGCACAATTTTCAAGGGTAACCTGTATTCAGGGATGGCCACTGTGAACATGCCTCCCGGATCGGAGTGGGATTCAAAAATAGTAACCTGATAGCCCTTTTTACCCAATTCATAAGCCCCCATCAGTCCCGCAGGTCCCGATCCAACCACCCCGATTTTTGGTCCGGTTGTCCGGAATTTGACTTTCTTCTTCGAGGACTGATGATCCCTGAATAGTTTTTCAAGTATGGAAGGCTCCATATTTATTCTCTCCGGATGAATACAAACGGACAGGAAACTAACCGGGAAGGGTATCTCGGTCCTGATCCTGTTGAAGGCCTTGCGCAGGGGGACCATACCGTTCTTTTTCACAGCCAGTCTTCTGAGTTGCATAATAAAGTAGGGGTATTCCAGTGCCTGGGGACATCTTGCATTGCATTTATAACAGGAAGCACAGTACCAGAGCTCGGGTCCTTTGAGGACCTTCTCTGGGTCTTTTGTAAGATCCGACAGGAGATGGTGGGGATGAAAATCATTTGGAAACAACTCCACCATGGGGCAACTGCCCGTGCATCTGCCACATTCCATACAATGGTAAGCCTGACTGACAATTTCATCCAGGATAATATCTGTTTCCTCCCTTGTGCTTATTTCGGATATTTCACTCATTGCTACTTGTTTATTTTGGTTAAACCGCTTTCATATCCCCTTTCGAAGGCTTTTACATTGAGTTCCTCAAATCCGGTGGGTGTGCTTGACCGGATGGACTTCTTCATGGCATCCGGAGAGATCAATCTACTAATAGCTGTAAAAAAGCCCAGCATGATGATATTCGCGACAATCTTTTTCCCGAGTTCTTCAGCATAACGGGTGGCAGGGATGGAGTGAACCCTTGTGGTCTTACCGAAGTTATTGGTCGGTTT
>DAOUVF010000069.1 GCA_030667765.1 Bacteroides sp. | reverse complement strand
GATTATCATGATATTTTTAAGTTGATAAGTGACAGCCTGTTAAATGCTGAGAATATCCGGGATATCACAGCCAGGGAAAACCGGTATCAATTTGAGAAGGAGCAGCAGGTTGCCGAAATAGAGAACCTGAAGAGGGAAGAACTTCAAGCTGCTGAAATTAAAAAACAGCAGGTATTAAGAAATGCATTTATTGCTGCCTTTGCCCTGATGATTATCATTGCTGCATTGATTCTCCGTAGTTACCGGCAGAAGCAAAAAGCAAATATTGCTCTGCAGGAAAAGAACATTTATATCTCCCAGCAGAAAGAAGAAATTGAAGCCCAGATAGATGAGATCGAACAACAAAAGGAAGAACTTCAGATAACCCTGGATCATCTCAAAAACACCCAGGAGCAATTGATACAATCGGAAAAACTGGCATCACTCGGTGGACTCGTAGCCGGGGTGGCTCATGAAATAAACACACCGGTGGGCATAAGTGTAACTGCTGCTTCAAGTCTGGTAGAAGAGACCAGCAGGATTGCGGAGCAATATGTATCCAACAAGATATCCAGGGCGGCGTTCAAGGAATATTTAAACACAGCCAACCAGTCAGCAAAACTGATCCTGGCCAATATGGAAAGGACAGCCACCATGGTCCAGAGTTTTAAACAGGTATCTGTCGATCAGTCTACAGAACAGAAACGCGAGTTTAAACTTAAAGAATACTCCCAGGATGTTATACGCAGTTTGTATCCGCGACTAAAGGGTAAAAAAATTAAAATCAATCTTGATATAGATGATCAACTGGAACTGAACAGTTACCCGGGGGCCTTTTCACAAATCCTGACCAACCTTGTGCTCAACAGCCTGGTCCATGGTTTCGAGAAGAAAGACCAGGGAAATATCAATATATCAATGCACAAGGCCGATCAGGAATTGATACTTGAATATAAGGATGATGGCAGGGGCATTCCAAAACAAAATCTTAGTAAAATCTTTGATCCGTTTTTTACGACCAATAAAAAGGCTGGAACAGGTCTCGGTCTTCATATTGTCTACAATATCGTAAACCAGAAGCTGAATGGATCAATTACCTGTAGCAGTGAAAAAGAAAAAGGCGTATCTTTTAGAATGAAGATTCCGGTTTAATAATTATATTTCAATTAAATGAGATTTATTCTAACAGCAGCTTTTCTTTGTGCGTCTTTTACAGGGACCTTTTCCCAGGAATTGCAAAAGATTGACAGTCTGCACAACGAACTGATCATGGAGAAGGAAGATACTATCCGGGTCAGGTTGTTGAATGAGCTTTCCATTGAACATTCCTATGGCGATAAAGACAAGGCAATTCAATATGCGAACCAGGCATTGGAACTTTCAAAGGAAATTCAATATGCAGAAGGGAGGGCAAATTCTCGGAACAGTTTAGCCAGTGTGCACTATCAACACGGCGATTGGCAACTGGCAATCAGCAATTTCCAGGAAGCTATTCAAATCTATCAAAGCCTTGAAGATAAAAAATCGGTTGCTAATGGGTATTACTATGTAGGTGTAGTTCATTTCAAGCTGGGAGCCTACCTGCAGGTCATGGAGAATCTTGAAAAAGCCAATTCGATATACAGGATGATAGGCGATAAAGCCGGCCTTGCCGGCGGATTGAACATGATGGGATGGGTTTATAATATTCAAGGGGATGCTGAGAAAGCCATAAGCGTTTTTGAAGAGGCCCTGGCAGAGGCAAAGGAATCTGGTAACAAACAAGTGACAGCCCGTGTAGTAAATAGTATGGGACAGGTTTACCAGGGATGGGGGCAGATGGACCTTGCCATTAGAAATTTCAAGGAATCATATGCGCTGTCAGCAGAACTGAATGACAAGATCAATATGAGTTATTCATTGAATACCCTGGGTGGTATCTATGATGGTATGGGAGATTATCCTATGGCCTTGGAAACATACCGGCGGGCATTGGGACTGGCAGAAACCATGGGTAGTAAATCCATGATTGGCAGAGCATTGAGCAACATTGCCATTGTATATAATAACCTGAGTGAATATGCTACAGCAATGGACTATGCGCAGCGGGCTGTAGCCGTTGGGGAGGAGATCAATGATGAAAGGTTGGTTGCCGACTCCTACCAGTCCCTCGGCATAGCAAATGCCTACAATGGGGAATACAATGCTGCTATCAGGTATTATTCAGAGGCCAGGGTGATTTATGAAAAGTTGAAGGTTAATCTCAAAGTGGCCACCTGCCTGAACAACATAGGTTCAGCCTATGAGAACCTGGGAAAGATCGATGAGGCCCTGCAAAATTATAAGAGTGCCCTGGCCATCAGGGAATCCCTTGGAACCAAAACCGGTCTGGCCAATGCCCTGATTAATATAGGGACGATTTATTCCAACCAGGACAAATACCAGACTTCACTGGAATACCTTAACAGGGCACTGGCAGTCAGCAAAGAAACAGGAGATCAAAGTGAAGAGGCACATGCTTTATCCAAGATAGGGATAGTGAACGCCGGATTGGGAAACAGGGCAGCATCCAAACAGTATTTGAAGAGCAGCCTTGAAATTTCTCGTAAGATACAGGAGAAGGAAATGATACGCATTGCACTGGCTAGTCTGTCACGCGTGTCAGCGGAGACCGGGAACTACCGTGATGCATACAGGTATCATGTAGAGTTCAGCGAAGTGCATGACAGTATCTATAATGAACAGAAGAGTAAACAACTTCAGGAGCTGGAACAAAGATACCAGAGCAAAACAAAACAGCATCAGATCGACATGCAGCAGGTAAACATTGAGAAACAAAAGCTGGAGCTGGAACAACAGAAAGCATGGAGGATCATGCTCATGGGTGGAGTTGTACTTGTATTGATCGTACTTGGACTGGTAATCTATGCCTTTTTGCAGAAAAGGAGTGAGAACAGGAAGATTTCAGGATTGAATCAGCAGGTCTCTGAAAAAAATAATTTACTGGAACAACATATTGAAGAGCTTAAGATCACCCTTGAGAATTTACAGGATACCCAGGAACAGCTGATCCAGTCGGAAAAGCTGGCGGCCCTTGGTGGATTGGTAGCAGGGGTGGCCCATGAGATCAATACACCTGTAGGGATAAGTGTAACAGCAGCTTCAAGCCTGGTAGAAGCAACAGACAGTATGGCTGATCACTATAAGACGAACAAGATTTCACGGGCTGAGTTCAAAGATTATCTGAATACCGCCAGCCAGACTGCCAAACTGATCCTGTCCAATATGCAGAGAACAGCCACCATGGTCCAGAGCTTCAAACAGGTATCGGTGGACCAGTCAACAGAACAGCAACGCAATTTCAGGCTTAAAGAATACTCGGAAGATGTTATCAGGAGTCTTTATCCCAGGCTGAAAGGGAAGAAAATTGATATCAACTTTGACATAGATGAAAATCTTGAATTGAATAGTTATCCGGGGGCTTATTCCCAGATCCTGACCAATCTTGTACTTAATAGCCTGGTTCATGGATTTGATGGAAAGGATCAGGGCAGGATTACCCTGACAGCAAAACGTAACAGAAATAATTTATTGCTTGAATACTCGGATGATGGCAGAGGAATTGAGCCAGAACTTCAGGATAGAATATTTGAACCGTTTTTTACTAGGGACAAGAAAATTGGAACAGGATTAGGCATGCACATTGTATACAATCTGGTTACACAGAAGTTGAAAGGAAGTATAAGCTGCTCAAGTAAACAGGGAGGCGGGGTACAATTCCAGATTAAGTTACCATAGTGGCAGAGACTGTTACATAATTGATAGTCATCATGGTGGATAAAATGTATTTTTAAACAATGGTTATGGACAAATTCAAAAATTACGAAGACCTGTTTGCCGATGCATCCGGACAGGAGGACGATTCCGACGAATTGTTCCTGACCGAGCAGGAGTCGGAATTGGTAGAAATTGGCAAGAAAGAGGATGAGTCATTGGAAAAATGGAAGATCCTGATCGTAGATGATGAGGAAGATATCCATCATGTAACACGTATTGCGCTAAAAGGATTTACATTCAGGGGAATACCGGTGGTGTTCTATGATGCCTACTCAGCCGCCGAAGCAGAAAAAATATTAAAGAAACATCCGGATATAGCACTGATCCTGCTGGATGTGGTCATGGAGACGACCAACGCGGGACTCGACCTTGTAAAAATCATCCGTGATAAACTCGGCAACAAGGTGACCCAGATCATCATCCGTACGGGACAGCCCGGACAGGCTCCTGAAAGGGATGTAATAGTATCCTATGAAATAAATGACTATAAGACCAAAACAGAATTAACTTCTTTCAAGCTCTTTACAGTTGCACTGGCCAGCCTGAGGGCCTATGAGGCTGTCCAGAAGATAGGCAGACTGAATGAAGAGTTCAAATTGGAAATCAACCGCCGTATAAGAAAAGAGAAAATCCTGGAGCATGCCAGGGAAAAAGCTGAAAAATCAGAACAGCAAAAATCAGTTTTTCTACATCAAATGTCAGAAAAAGTACAGGGCCCCTTAAACCTGATCCTCGATTCATCCGATACCATCAGGAAGGAGGTTAAAGACCAGGTGAATGACAATATCAGGCAATTATTTGATGATATGAGTTACTCAGGGAAGGAAATCATACGGGCGGTACAGATGATCAATGATTTGTCCGAGATCCAGGCAGATAATTATGAGGTAAATCGGGAAAAAATCTCGGTGTCTGGTGCCATCCGCGATATTTTAGATGATGAGGAGTATGCTATTCATAAGAGTGGGATAGACCTGGTAGTTGAAAACAAGGCGAATTCAGACATAATATTGATTGATGAGTATGCCTTCGGCCAGATCCTGTCAAATGTGATTGATAATGCGGTTAAAAATACCAAGGAAGGCCTTATTGAGATTAAGGTCAGCCAGGACAATGATAAATTATTGAAAATTAGCGTGTCTGACACAGGAAGGGGGATGTCTCAGTCATTTCAAAAAGAAATGTTCTTTCCTTTTAAAAGGGAATTGTCTAATGGTGCAAATGGGCATGGACTAGGCCTGGGACTCACCCTGACGAAAGAATTTTGTAAATTGATGAATGTAAATATTCATATCACATCAAAACCGGGAAAGGGGACCCGCGTTTTTCTGAGTATACCATTAAGAAAATAGGAATTAAGGATTCTTATCATTTTCGTTAAAAGACTGGCAATGGATCATGACCAAAATGAGAAACTATTTGATGATAAGGAGCTGAAAGACGATAACGAACAGCTTTTTTCAGATACGGCTCCTGAGAGCCCGGAAAAAGAGATTATCAAACCCGAATATTCAGGTCCATCCTGGAAGGTCATGGTGGTAGACGACGAGGAAGACATTCACTCTGTGACACGTATTGCCCTGAAAAGTTTTTCCTACAGGGACCGGGGAATTGAATTTATTCATTCACATTCTGCTGAAGAATCCAAACCACTGCTCAGGAATAATCCGGATATTGCTGTCATACTGCTTGATGTAGTGATGGAGACCAATACTGCAGGACTTGACCTTGTTAAGTTTATCCGTGACGATGTGCATCTAAAATATACCCAGATCATCCTTCGCACCGGATACCCCGGATATGCTCCCGAGCGGGAAGTAATCGTTTCCTACGAAATCAATGATTACAAGACGAAAACCGAGCTGACTGCCTTCAAACTGTTTACGCTGGTGCTTGCAAGCCTCCGGGCATATGATTCCGTAACTGAACTGGAGAGAATGAGATTGGGACTGGAAGACAAGGTCAAAGAACGGACTGCTGAACTTGAACAAAAGAATCTTAAGATCATGGAGATGGATCATATGAAAACACGATTCTTTTCCAATGTCTCCCATGAGTTCCGTACCCCCCTGACACTGATTATAGGGCCGCTGGAAGATATCCTCTCCAAAGAGGAACTTACAGAAAAAAACCGGGTAGGAATGGAAAGGATGCACAGGAATGCGGTCAGGTTGCTGGGACTTATAAACCAGCTGCTGGACCTGTCCAAACTGGATGCCGGCAGCATGAAGCTGGAGATGAGCGAATCAGATATCATGCGCTTCAGCCGACTTATCATCTCAAGTTTTCAACCGCTGGCAGACAGGAAAAACATTCAATATAAAGTCAATATTCCGGAGAAAGAATATATTACTTATTTCGACCAGGATAAACTGGAAAAAATCCTGACAAATCTCCTTTCAAATGCTTTCAAATATACACCTGAGGAAGGTGAGATAAACTGCCAGCTAAAGATAGAATCCAGAGGCAGGAATAAAGACCAGGATTTCATGAATATACGGATATCAGATACCGGTCCGGGTATACCGATAGAAATGGTCGACAAGATATTTGACCGTTTTTACCAGGTAGAGGGATCCTGGCAGCATAGCAGCGGTGGGACCGGTATAGGCCTTTCACTGACACGGGAGCTGGTGGGACTGCAACATGGACAGATCAAGGTAGAATCTGCTGAAGGTAAGGGGAGTACTTTTACCATTGTCATTCCACTGGGCAAGGAACACCTGGATAAGCATGAATTCCTGATAGGAGAAAAAGAAGACCTTGAAGATGCAGGTATTGTAAATGTGGTAATTGCATCAGGAGCTTATAAAAACCGGCAAACAGAAGAAGATGATATAGAAGAGCAAGATGGAAAACCCAGAATCCTTGTGGTGGAGGACAGTGAAGATGTAAGGGCCCATTTACTCGACAACCTGGAAGATCAATTCAATATGCAGGAAGCTGTGGACGGGGAGGAGGGACTGGCCCTGGCGACTGACACCATACCGGACATTATCATCACCGATCTGATGATGCCCAGGATGGATGGGGTGGAACTTTGCAAAAAGTTAAAAACCGATGAACGGACCAGCCATATACCTGTGATTATGCTGACTGCCAAGGCAACGGTGGAAAGCAGGATTGAGGGACTTGAAACCGGGGCTGATGCCTATATGACCAAACCATTTAACATGCAGGAATTGCAAACCCGGTTGAAGAGTTTGATCGAACAGCGAAAGATATTGCGTGAAAGGTTCAGCAAGGAAACAGACCTCGGTCCCAGTGATATCGCAGTTACTTCTGTTGATGAGAAATTCCTTAACAAAGCCATTCAGATCATTGAAGACAATCTCGGTGATTGTGATTTCGATGTCACTGCCATGACCGGGGAAATCGGCATGAGCCGTATGCAGCTGTTCAGGAAATTAAAGGCGCTGACCAACCAGACCCCAAGTGAATTCATCCGGACGATCAGGTTGAAACGGGGAGCCCAGTTGCTTAAGAAGAATTTCGGGAATGTGGCTGAGATCACATACGAGGTGGGATTCAATAATCTTTCCTACTTCGCAAAATGCTTCAGGGAACTGTACGGCGTTTCCCCCTCAGAGTATACCAAGACCTGATCACCTTTGGGTTACATACCTGGCAATATATTATACATAATTGATAGACATTGTACTGTCTATACCATAATTTTATAGTTAAATAAAAAGCACTTTGTTAGCTAGCGAAGTCGTACATTGGGCGAAAAACCGGGCTGTAGTATCTGTTGAAGGACTTCAGAGCAACACCCGGTTTACCCTTTTCTGACACATGTTACATTAATAGCATTCTTTGATACCTCCCTGCTAGAAATCACCTCCCTGGATATCGTAATTTTGATTAATGTTTTTTCACGCATTTAATCATTAATGAATGGAGGGCCTTAAAATGAACACCAGATCATTTTCAAAGGAATTTCCAGTCGGATATCAATGGATATATATAATACTGCTAATTGTCTTTTTATGTTTTGCCAGTGTTTACAATTCATATTCTGCAGCATTAAATACACCCAAACTATTTAAGCCGGAATTGATAAAGGTCGTAACTGAAACAAAGAGCGGGAAACAGGACTGGATGCTGAATCCGGACAATTTTTCGCCTGCACCAAAGAGTGTGACAAAAAAATAATGTAAAAATAACTTGACTTTCAGGTTTTTAGGTCATAACTTAGATTATACTTACAATAACCTAAAACTATTGTTATGACTGAAATGACTGATGAACAGAGAACATCTCTAAAGAAGATTAATGAACTTCTGGCAGAAATTAAGAATGAAATGAAGACTAACTGGGGACCAGAGATTAATGCAGAAAAGGAATTAATATTATTCATCAAGGATAAGAGGAGCAATCCCTGGAGAAAACAAACCGAAGATATTGAATGGGATGTTGATGAAATGAGGATGCTAAGCAGATAGTTTTCTCGCAATTCTCACACATATTTTGATATAGCGTTTTGGACAAATCCAGTATCCAGGATAATGACCTTCATATACTCCTGGTCCCCCCCATAATAAATCCAGTATCTACTGATCAGGCAGTCAATTTTATCCCGGTCGGCTTGCTTGTTCTTCTGAGTACCCTCGAACATTCGGGTCTCAGGTCTGGAATCTACAAACCTGAAATCCTAATAGCGAAAGACAAGGACCTTCAGATGGTGGCCAAAGATATCCTATCGCAGGAACCAAAGTCACTGGGTTTCTCCACATGGTGTGATTCCTTTCCTGTGTCCCTGCTGATATCTGAAGAGATCAAGAAAATTGATCCGGATATACCTATTATCTTCGGCGGACCACAGGCTTCCATTCTGGCAGAGAGTACGATGGAAAAATATCCATCTATTGATTTTATCCTGAAAGGGGAAGCTGATTATACACTGCCTGAATTGATTTCCATGCTGTTGGATGGAAAAAAGGAGAATGCGAAGGATTTACCCGGACTCGTATACAGGGATCCTTTAACAAAAGAAGTAATTTCAGAATCACCGGGTCAGATCGTGATGGATCTCGATAAGTTGCCTGTACCTGCTTATAATAGGATATTCCAAAAGAACAAGTTGCGCATCGATGCCGGCAGGGGTTGTCCCTTTCCCTGTACCTACTGTACCACAAACCAGTTTTTTTTAAGAAAATACCGGGTGAAATCACCCCGCCGGATCATCGAGGAGATGGAGTATTGTAATCAACAGCTGGGAGTAACGGGATTTGGCATTTCCCATGATATGTTCACATTGAACAAGGAATTTATCGCTGAATTTACAGGGCAATTATCGGCAAGGAATAATTCACATAAGGTTCCATTTACCTGGACCTGTTCAGCCCGAACGGATTGTGTTTCGGAAGAGATGCTTGATCAAATGAAGGAGAGCGGCTGTAATGCCATATTTTTCGGCATTGAAACTGGTGCGGAACGGATACAGAAGGAGATCAGAAAAAACCTTGATCTTGATGAGGCCATAAGGATGGTCAGGCATGCAACTGAGAAGGGGATTATTACCATTGTATCATACATGGCCGGATTTCCGGGAGAAACCCGCAGTGATCTTAATGATACCCTTAAATCCATTCTAATGATGACGATTGCAGGAGCACGGCCCCAGCTAACCCTGCTTTCCATCCTTCCAGGGACGCCCATCTATAGACAGTATGTAGAAGAACTGGAGTATGATGAGATACATTCAGGTTTTTCAGTATCCCATCTTACTGATAAAATGAAGAGGCTGATTACAGGCGATAAAATGACCTTCAGCTCATTTTATTATTTGCCAAATAATGAAATATCGCGGCAAACCTATTTGTTCCTGGCTGATCTTGTAAATAATATTGAGCATTTTCTGCCTACACTTATATTAATAAGAGAGTTTATTGAGCAAGAGAGCATGAAAACGGATCTGTTGAGCCAAATTGAAAAGAATATTGATGCTTATCAGTACGGGGCTGATACACCTCTTCCGGAACTATATTTCCTGACCGATATCCTGAAGAAATACCTGGAGTATTTACTTAACAAAGGATTAATGTTATCTGCCTGGGATATATTCCAGGCGGATTTCACAAAAGCGTTTATGATTGCGAAATATGAGCATTACCAAATTATACAGGCTGCAAAAAGAAAACCCCGCCATGCAATTAAAAAGCCAGGTCCGGCAGATATTATCAGGCCTGTTCCATACTGGAAATTGATTGAAACAAACTATTATATCTATGATTATATTCATGATCCGGTTCGTTTGAAAGGGAAATCGAAATTCAAAAAAGGTC
>DAOUVF010000082.1 GCA_030667765.1 Bacteroides sp. | reverse complement strand
GCTCTTCTTTATTTAGGTGCCGGAAGTCTGCTGGCCTCCGACGGAAATGGGGTGGATACAGGTACTACGGCCTGGATGCTTACTTCTACGGCCCTGGTTCTATTGATGATACCCGGACTGGCCATGTTTTATGGTGGACTCGTACGCACTAAAAATGTGCTGGGTACAATGATGCATAGTTTTGCCGCCATGGGTGTTATGGCCGTCTTATGGGTTGCCGTTGGTTACGCCATGAGTTTCGGATCCAACGTTCTCGGTGGCTGGTTTGGCTGGAATTCGGATTATTTCTTCCTGAAAGGAATCGACGAAACCATTATGGATGAAGGTGTCACTGGGTATGGGCTGAGGATGGATTCCTGTTCAACCTGGGTGCCAATGGTGCCATTGATTTTGCAGGTGGAACTGTAGTTCATATTTCTGCCGGTATCAGTGGTTTGGTTGCTGTGCTCTATCTGGGCGGGAGAAAGGGTTATCCGAAGACAGTCATGTCTCCCAGCAATATGACCATGACCATGATGGGTGCCGGTTTATTGTGGGTAGGCTGGTTTGGATTCAATGCAGGAAGCAGTGTTTCCAGTGGTCTAAGTACAGCCCAGGCCCTCACAGCTACGCAGGCTGCAGCTGCTGCAGGAGCCATCACATGGATCATAATAGAAGGATTTCATCAGGGCAAAGCCACCGCACTCGGTTTTGCCAGTGGTATATTGGCCGGGCTGGTTGCTGTAACACCTGCCGCCGGAGTGGTTCAGCCATATGGAGCACTGATTCTTGGAGTGTTAGCATCCATATTCTGCTACATGGCAATTATGATGAAAAACCGGTTGGGATACGATGACAGCCTGGATGCTTTCGGCATTCATGGTGTTGGTGGTATCGTCGGAGCCATCTCTCTCACGTTTTTCATTCGCCAGAGTTGGATGGATGAGGCTGCCCTGGCAGCCGGAGGGACATGGAGTGTCATGCAGCAGCTGGGAGTTCAGGTAGCCGCTGTACTCGTTGCCATCGTTTATGCGGCTGTAGTTACGTTGGTGATCCTGTTTGTTGTGAATAAAGTCATCGGCTTACGAACCAGTAATGCCCAGGAGATGCAGGGACTTGACTTCTCCATACACGGAGAACATGGTTATGGGATGGTCAATGCTGGGTAGCATTAATAACTTAAAACTTAGAAAAGATGAAATTGATAACTGCTATCATACGAGAAAATAAGCTTGATGAGGTCAGGGAGGCCCTGATCGAAGCCGAAATCACCCGGATCACCGTAAGCCGTGTGTCCGGACATGGACAACAAACAAGGGAAGAAATCTATCGTGGGCAAGTGGTTGTTCCGAGCTTGATACCCAAGATCCGACTTGAAATTGCAGTCAATGATGATTTTGTAGATATCACAGTTGATACTATTATCAATAGTGCCCGCACAAATGATACCGGAGAACTTGGGGATGGTAAAATATTTATCACTCCATTGGAAGATTGTATCAGGATCAGAACAGGAGAAAAGGGAGGAACAGCCATTTGATCCAATAGATCTACCTGGCTATAAATGATAAAACCTGGCAGGAACCCTTAACCTGCCAGGTTTTTTTGGAAATGAAAACCACTTTGTCAAAACCACTACCATTAAAAAACCACTTGCCAGTTATACTGGCCAGATCAGTTTAATAACTGTTTCAAAAATACCAGACTTTTGCTTTGGTAAGAATATGAAAGTGGTGATCTAGATCATCAACCCCCGGTGATTTATATTACATATTAAACATACACAGATCTTCTCCAAAAAAAAAGGAGCACCATCCGATGCTCCCTTTGTCAATATAGATCATTTGACAGTTTACCTTAAGAGTGCTTCATCTATCTTCTTCCTGGATGAGTAATTGATCTTCAGTGCACTTGATTTACGCAGCTCTAGTTTAACATCAGTAACAATACCCATTCTGGTACTCTGGTCAATTTTCATAGAGACGGTCATCTGCTTCTGGTCGTTTTCGTTCATCTGTTCCCTCTCACTGGTGATAAAATCTCGAATGTCTCCGAGTGTGGCAAAAGCATCATTCAACTGGATGCGGGGTTCAGAACCGAATGTTTTTTGAAGATTACTGTGTGGTTTGCCAATATAGATAAAGCTGACCAGGGATTTCTTCTCGAGTTTTTTAACCTCTGTAGCTTCCGGAATGATAACCGTAACCTTAAGGTTTGTTTCGCGCATCACTGTGGTTACCATAAAGAAAAACAGCAACATGAATACGATATCGGGCAAGGATGCAGTATTTATCGACGGAAGCCCTTTTGTGCCAGCTTTTTTAAATTTTGACATATTAATTTCCTCCAACTGATTTAGGTTCTGCTTCAGAAATAGCCATGGGAAATACCTTTTTCGCGTCAGCGATCAGGTCTGCCTCCAGCTCGTTAAGCGGATCCAGGTTATTATATCTTCTACCAAACCGCTGCATACAAAGCTCATCCCTTAGCTCATTCACCGCAGCAGCCAGTTCGTTCTGCACTGCTATATATTTCCCGTAGGATGTACCGATATCATTTCTAAGCGATATGACCCCCTTGGAGACCATCATGGTTCCAAAATAATCGGTAGTGAGTTCACGCTTTTCTGAAAGATTATCTTCATCGTTAGGGTTAAGAAAGAACTTCTTTGTCATTTCTTTCAGCTGACTGACGTCGTAGAATCCGTCTTCCACAAAAAGATCATCATCCTTGTTGATCAGCACAACGAATACATTCCTTTCCCTGATCTCCTGGTCATCATCCAACTCTTCTTCTTCAGGCATGGGAGGCAATAACCGGGATATTCCGGTATCAATATCCATCGTGGTGGCAACAAGAAAAAAGATCAACAGAAGGAAAGCAATGTCAGCCATTGATCCGGCGTTGATTTCCGGTATTCCTCTTCTAGCCATGAGTAGTATTTTTATAGTCCAATAATAAAACGTAATTCGGGTAGATGAAAGTACCCCGGTATATATTTATTTAAACAGATTTGAGATCGCTGAATAAAGTATTGAAAGAATGGCCACAACTCCAAGTATATACGTAAAAATCAGGAATGTGCCCACGGTTTTCAGGGTTCCAGGAACATTATCGGGGCCTGTATACTGAATAAGATTCAATAGTTCACCTGATGCCAGCCTGTTTGAGATAAAAATCAATACGGCTCCTATAAGGATCACTATACCGAGTCTTTTTGCACTCTTGAGGTTTCCGGCAATAAAAATAAGAGGAAATACCAGTGCAAAAAAGCCTGCTATCAAGAATAAAACATATGCCCATCTCAAAATCACCTCCGTAATAACGGGTTCTGCTACATTAGTTCCTTCCGTCCCTTCAACAAATCCGCCGAAGAAGAATATAGCTACAAGCACCAATGAAATTCCCATCAATGCCCATAGAAGATATTTTGCAATATTAGCAAATTTCATTTTGCTTATTTTTTAAGGTTATGATGAACCAGCAGATCGATTAATGAAATAGAAGAATCTTCCATTTTGTTCACGATGCCGTCGATCTTTGAAACGATGTAATTATAGAATACCTGGAGGATAATGGCAACGACCAGACCGGATACTGTGGTGATAAGGGCCACCTTAATACCACTGGCAACAAGCTGAGGTGAAACATCACCAGCAATCTGGATGGAGTCAAAAGCAGCGATCATACCAATAACCGTACCCATGAAACCTAACATAGGAGCAATAGAAATAAATAGCTGGATCCAGGACAGGTTCTTTTCAAGCAGGCCCATCTGAACACTACCGTAAGAAATCACAGCCTTTTCAGCTATTTCTATTCCCTCATCTGCCCGGTCAAGTCCCTGGTAAAAGATACTTGCCACCGGTCCCCGGGTATTGCGGCAGACTTCCTTGGCAGCATCCACACCTCCTGATGCAAGCGCATCTTCAATTTTCTTGAGTAGTTTGTCCGTGTTGGTGGTAGCAAGGTTCAAATAAATGATCCTTTCGATTGCCAGGGCAAGGCCAAAAATGAGTGTCAGCAACACAAAGCCCATAAAAGTGGCACCACCTTCGATAAAGAGTCTCTTTACCTGCTTGTGTAGCGTCATTTCAGGTTCTGCAGCTTGTTCAGCTGTACTGGATTCCATGTCTGTCACAGGAGCAACTTCCGTTTCGGGGGCTGCTTGTTCTGCTTCAGGCTCTTGTGCATAAACAACATTGGATGCAAGCATAAAGAGCATCCCGGTTACAGCTATTAGCGCAAATAACTTTTTCATGATCTGTTTTTTAGATTTGTTATAAGTTTAACGAAAATAATGATTCTTGATTATAATAATACAATAATACGTAAAAACTTCCTTATAATTTGTTACTCAGCACCTCACCTAGCTCACCAGCGCACATCCAAACTCACAATTTCACACCTGGGCGGTTCTGCGGAGAGAGAGGGATTCGAACCCTCGATACCACTCCAAGTAGTATACACGCTTTCCAGGCGTGCGCCTTAAACCGCTCGGCCACCTCTCCAAGCTTAAAATCGAGGGCGCAAATTACAAAAAAAATAAATACATACAACTTTAAGAAATAGTAATTTCACCCTTAATTGGTTTATTTAAAAGTAGTTTTAGTTCCTTTGCTGCCAGCCCCTTGCCAAGGAGAAACATTAGTTTTGTGACTGCGGCTTCAGGTGTTATATCATACCCGCTTATAACTCCGGCTCGCAACAGGTGTTCACTGGTTTCATACCGACCCATTTCCACCCTGCCCTGAGTGCACTGGGTAATATTAAGGAAGATAATGCCCCTGTCAGTTGCATCCTTTATCAGGTTGTAGAACCATGGATCCGTAGGGGCGTTACCAGCGCCGAATGATTCCAGGATAACGGCTTTTAAACCTGGACTGCCGAGCAGTGCCCTAACCACGCTTTCTGTAATGCCCGGGAAAATTTTTAGTATGGCAATATTCGTGTCCAGCTGTTTATGTATCTGCAAGTTTGTATGTCCAGGTTTTCTCAGGAGGTGTTCAGGATAAAACCTTAAATGGACACCGGACTCGGCCAATGCGGGGTAGTTGGGGGAGAAAAATGCATTGAAATCCTCCGAATTCTGCTTGGTGGTCCTATTTCCGCGCAACAATTTGAATTCAAAATAAATACATACTTCGGTGACCAATGGGGCTCCGTCCTTTTCGGCCGTGGCGATCTCGATGCTTGAGATTAAATTTTCCCTGGCATCTGTTCGCAGGGTGCTGACGGGTAACTGGGAACCGGTAAAGATCACAGGTTTGTTCAGATCTTGCAGCATAAAGCTGAGGGCTGATGCTGAGAATGCCATAGTATCCGTGCCATGCAGGATGATGAAGCCATCAACGCTGTCATATCCTTCCTCAATTATTTCTGCTATCCTTATCCAGGTACCGGGTTTGATATTGGAAGAATCAACTACCGGGTGGATGGTGACGGGAGTAAACTTAAACCCGAATTTTTCAATTTCCGGTACATGCCTGAGGATCTGTTCAAAATCAAAGGGGGTAAGAGAACGTGAACCTGGTTGATTTATCATTCCAATAGTACCACCTGTATAAATGATCATTATGGATTTTTGCTTCATCGATCAGATCTTAATATTAAATAATGCTGCTGCATTCCGGGTGGTTATATCCGCGATGACATCGATGGGCTGCCCATGGATCTCAGCCATTTTTTCAGCAGTATATATTAAATATGCAGGTTCATTTCTTTTACCCCTTTTAGGAACGGGTGCAAGGTACGGGGCATCAGTTTCCAGAACAATATGCTCCAGTGCAATATCCTTTGCAATCCTGTCGAGTCCGGCGTTTTTAAATGTAACAATGCCCCCTATCCCAATTTTAAAACCATAATCTATGATCTTGCATGCCTGTTTGGCATTACCTGTAAAAGCATGAAAGACTCCCTGCAGAGAATCATCATTTTCCTGATCCATTACCTCAAAAATTTCCCGGAATGAATTTCTGGCATGAATGACCAGGGGTAAATGAGATTCTTTTGCCAGGGCGATCTGCAATATGAAGGCCTCCACTTGCTGCGTGAGATAAGTATCATTCCAGTACAGGTCTATTCCTGTTTCTCCAATCCCCCAGAATTTTCTTGTCCCCAGTTTTTCTCTTACCGAGTCAAACTTTTGTTTGAAAAATTCATCGACTGACGTCGGGTGAAGGCCAATCATGGGCAGGCAATACCCGGGGTATTCATCGGCAAGTGATAACATGGAATCTATAGTAGTATCATCTACATTGGGAAGCAGCATTTTTCCGACGCCCTTTTCCACAGCATCAGAAACTACCCTGGAATGGTCTTCTTTGAATTCAGGCAGAAAAAGATGTGTATGTGTATCGATTAGTATCACCGGAATCTAGCCTTACAAACTTAACAAAAAAACCTTCGTAGTATTGAAGGATTTTGCCATTATACTGAATTTGATCACAACGTCATTGAATTTTATGCAAGCATAAAATATAGATTCCTTATGCGATCAAATATCAGTATAATCCCTAACCTTTACTCCAATAATTTCAGTGGATCTGTGCAGATAGCGGAGGTTATTTCTCTCTGGTTAAACTACTCCCTGTGCAAGCATGGCATCCGCTACTTTCACGAATCCCCCGATGTTTGCTCCCTTCACGTAATTTACGTAATCATCTTTCTCGGTACCATATTTGACACAGGTCTCGTGGATGCTTTTCATTATCGTGTGAAGCCGGCTGTCAACTTCCTCACGGGTCCATGGGAGTCTCATTGAGTTTTGGGTCATTTCCAGTCCCGATACAGCCACACCTCCTGCATTCGCGGCTTTACCCGGACCGTAAAGGATCTTATGTTGTTCATATACGGCTATTGCTTCCGGTGTGGATGGCATATTGGCACCTTCTGAAATAACCATACAGCCATTGCTGACAAGCTTTTTGGCATCCTCTTCATTGATCTCATTTTCGGTTGCGCTCGGGAAGGCAGCCTCCCCTTTGATGCTCCAGGGGCGTTCTCCTTCATGATACTGGCATTCAAACTTTTCGGCATATTCCATTATCCTGCCACGACGGATGTTCTTCAAATCCATTACATAGGTAAGTTTTTCAGCATCTATCCCTTCTGGATCATGAATGAATCCTGCCGAGTCTGAGAGGGTAACAACCCTGCCGCCCAGCTGGTTTATTTTTTCGGTAGTGAACTGTGCCACATTTCCTGAACCTGATACAATGCATGTTTTTCCCTTAAGTGATTCTCCCTTGGTTTGCATCATCTCTTCAGCAAAATAGACAGCTCCGTATCCAGTGGCCTCAGGCCTGATGAGGCTGCCTCCCCACTCAATACCCTTTCCGGTAAGTACACCGGTAAATTCGTTTCGGATCCTTTTATATTGCCCATACAGGAAACCGATCTCACGACCGCCAACGCCAATGTCTCCGGCGGGAACATCGGTGTTGGGACCGATATGCCTGCATAATTCGGTCATGAAACTCTGGCAGAAACGCATGACTTCATTATCTGATTTCCCTTTTGGATCGAAATCGGATCCACCCTTGCCACCTCCCATGGGAAGCGTGGTCAGGCTATTTTTAAAAACCTGTTCGAAGGCAAGGAATTTCAGGATACCAAGATTAACGGTAGGATGGAACCTTAAGCCTCCTTTATAGGGTCCTATGGCTGAACTCATTTCGATCCTGAATCCTCTGTTTATCTGGACTTCCCCAACATCATCCAGCCAGGGAACGCGGAAGATCAGAACCCGCTCAGGTTCGGTAATCCGTTCGAGGATCTTGGCATGTTTGTATTTAGGATTTTCCTCAATAAATGGGATCAATGATTCCGCTACTTCATGAACTGCCTGGTGAAATTCAGGTTGAGCAGGATTTTTCGCCTTGATTAAAGACATGAATTGTTCTACGCTGGGATGCATGATAAAGAAATTTGATTAGTATTCACAAAGATTAAAAAAAAATCAATTCATACGAATAATCTCTTTCATCTGTGATGATGGAGGCTAGCTGATATTTTCAGTCTTTCAACATGAAAGACAAACAGGGATGTATCATGGAGGAACCTGATGTTTACAGAATTGCCCTTGGCATGATCCCGGGGATCGGGGGTATTACAGCGAGAAAAATCCTGGCCTACACCGGAAGTGCAGAAGCCGTGTTTTCAGTCCCGAAAAAAACCCTGCTGGGTATACCCGGTGTGGGTGATCTGCTGGCCGACAGGATCCGCAACACAGCGATCCTTGACCAGGCAAGGCGGGAGCTTGAATTCATCAATAAAAGGAGGATAACATGTCTGCTATATGGAGAGAATGCATACCCGGAGAGGCTTCTGGACTGTCATGATGCTCCTATGTTGTTATATATGCTGGGTAAGGTAAACCTGAATGGAAGCAGTATGATCAGTATAGTTGGGACCAGGCGCCCCGGGTCATATGGTATGGATATGTGCAAATGCCTGGTAAGGGACCTGGCCTCCATGAACCGGGAAATGGTTATTGTAAGCGGACTGGCATACGGCATTGACCATTGTGCCCATAAATCTGCCATGGAAAACGGGCTGGATACGGTTGCCGTACTTGGACATGGACTCAAATACATGTATCCTGCACTGCATCGCCAGGTAGCCGCAAAGATCACCCGGCAGGGTGCCCTGTTGACTGATTTTGCAAGTGATCAAAAACCGGAAAGAAATAATTTCATCAGGCGCAACCGTATTATCGCCGGTCTGTCAGACGTTACCATCGTGGTACAGTCAGGCCATAAGGGGGGAGCCCTGATCACGGCTGATATTGCCAATTCTTACCACCGGGATGTTTTTACTTTTCCAGGCAGGGTGGGTGATCCGGCCTCGGCCGGTTGCAACCAGTTAATAAAAACACATAAAGCTGCCCTGATTGAAGGAGCCGGGGATGTGGCTTACCTGATGGGATGGGATACTGACCAACCGGCTGAAATGGAAAAACCGGAGAAATTATTCCATGGGCTTTCGGATAAGGAAAAACAAATCATAGAGATCCTCAGGTCTGAAGGCCATGTATCATTGGACAGGATAAGCCTGAAATGCAGTATCCCACTCAGCAGGATTTCAGGGGTCCTGCTTAATTTGGAGCTTGCCGGATTGATCAAATGCCTGCCCGGGGATGTCTATTGTACAGATGGATAAGCCCGGTCAACTGCGGACATATAAAGACAGTTGTTGCTCAAGCCGGGATAATTCATCCCTGGTAAGTGAAGTGACCCCGATAGAGGGATATTTGGCCACGTTTTTCTTTACATGCTGATGCAGGATCAGTACTTTTTT
>DAOUVF010000464.1 GCA_030667765.1 Bacteroides sp. | reverse complement strand
TCCATACCCCTTGCTGTAACATGTACCGGATTGAGTATATCTACCCCAATCTCAATTAAGTCAGGAATGATGGGCCGGACATTACCACAGGAATGAAACATTAGTTTTACTCCAGGCGCTTTTTCTTTAATAAATTTAAGCAATCTGTTAAAATGAGGTTTGTAATTTGCACGGAACTGCTCGGGGCTGATCAATTGGGATTCCTGGGTACCGTAATCATCACCTTCGCCGACTATATCAACCACATCACCCAGTTCTTTAAGCGCTTCATCCCAGAATTCCATTTTCAGATCAGCCAATTTCCCAACCAGTTTATCTGAATTTTCAGGAAATATCATGTGATCGATCATGGCATTGGACATACCACGAATCCGCTGGTGCATTTCAAACAAACCGGCACACAATCCTTTGGTCATTACAATTTTATCCTGGTTCCTGAATTGAATTGCTTTTTCACGTAAACCTGCAAATCGTAGTTTATTCCCTGGATCGGGCCAGGAAAATCTCTCCATAATTTTTTCCTGATTAAAATCAACCTCTTCCAGAGGGCTTTTAACTAACGAAAACCAATACCCGTTTTTAGGAAAATGGTGAACAAAACCCCACTCATCCGAATACTTCCAGTATGCACCACCATCCACTAATTGGGAATATACATCCCAGTTATGGCTGGTTAAGGGAAATACGCCACGAGTGTCAACCTTAAGTTCATTCAAAATATCTTCCGAAGGAATGACAATCTGCTGGATTACATCCGACCACTGCGGCTCAGATGTTTCCAGTCCCATATGTTTTCGCAGGTTTTGATAGGCAGTGTTGCTGATCCCTGTCCAGGTTGAGCCCGCAAGATCGAAGGGTACCCGGTCAGGCTCTTTATAATTCAGGGCTTTTAATATTCTTTCCCTGGAGCTCATCTAGATTTTTGTAATGGATTTCTTATTATATCCAAGTTAATTGAGTTCAATCTCATCCAGTTCAGCAATGAGGAATGGGTAGTCACTAAGGGGAAGATCGTAAAATACTGTTTTCCCATTTTTATTTTCAAAATTATCAATTTGATATACCTTTCCTGATAAAAGATCTATTCTTATCGGTTCTTCAAACTGGCAATTGTTGAGCTCAAGATTTATCATTGCCGGATCAGGAGTGTACTCCTGGGGGTGCCAGGGCAACCAGTAAGCAATGAGATAATGTTCTTCGCCGGAAACAAAACCGGCAACCAGAGGTACGGATGGAAAAGCATCATCTTCAGGTCCGATTCCGTAAAACATCCCATGATCCAGCACCTGGATTGTATGACCAATATCTTTGATCCTGTACCTGTCATCCAATACGGAGCAAAGATTCTGATAGGTATAATAGGCAGGTTTGGGGACGAGGTAGGGATTGGACAGGAGACATTTTTCATTGACGCCCCAGGTTCTTACCCGGGATCCGTCTCTTTCCGGAAATCCTAAAATGCTGTCAACCGGAGAGAGCATGGTTCGTTCCTTCCGTTCTCCCCTGCCTCCCATATGCACAAGTTTGAAATAATTGCTCAAGGTGGCTTTGCAAAAAAATACATCTGTAAATGCCTGGCGGAGAAGCCATTTTGACTGGATATTCAAGCCCCAGGGTGATATGCCCCGATAATCCCTTGTACTGCTGTGTGAAGGATATCCACATTCGCCCTGCCAGAGCTGGATATCCGGGTTGTGCCGGTCAATCACCTTCCATAATTCCACCGCCCGGTAGATCCTTTCCTCGGGTATGGCTCCATAGTTGTGGTAGGATATTATGTCGATCAGATCTGCCGTGCCAACACTCAGGAAATCTTCTGTGAATGCTGGATTTATCCCGGCCATCGATCCGCCGATTATAATGGCTTCAGGGTCTATATCTTTGATTAATGAAGCTGTTACTTTGAGTAGCTTCCCATAATCTTTCCCGTCAGGCGGTGCGCCCCAGTAATTCCTATGGTTCGGTTCATTCCAGATTTCCCAGTATTTGATCCTGTCTTTATAGCGCTCGACGGTTGCCCTGACATACTTCAGCCATGCCTCCAATGCCTCAGGATTCTGTGTGGGAGGAGCAGGCCTGTACCCGTAGATCTCCGCCAGTTTAGGATCATCATATGTAGTTAGTTCAGTATACAGCCTGTTTCCGCTTCCAAGCGTGACAAATGGCGTGATGCCTTTATCGTATATTTTGTAGAAGGCGATATCAGTCTCTGACCAGTCATATTTGCCTTTTTCCTTTTCAACAGAAGGCCAGGAAGCCCCCAGACGCGTCCATTTAACTCCGATCTCAGCAGCTTTATCCAGCAATGTGTCTTCAAGCGTACTGGCCTGTATCCCCCAATACGAACCTGAAATTTCACTGGAATTCTTACTCTGCAATGTCCCTAAATAGCCCTTCCCGCTATCTTCCTTTTGATGTTTCATGGTACACCCGGACAAAATCAGGGCGCAGAAAATAAATTGCTTACATTTTTTCATAATGATAACGAGATTTTCGATCCGCCATACTTTGCCAGCAGGGCGGGTAGATGATGCAAAAAAAAGAATCTCTGACATCAGTCAGAATAATGATAATGCCCCGTTACTTTCCTGATTCCAGTGCCAGCTTTCGCATACAGGCTTCTATAAAATAATAATCAGCATAGATAATGGGAACATCTATTTCGGAACCACCCGGTAAGTGG
>DAOUVF010000238.1 GCA_030667765.1 Bacteroides sp. | reverse complement strand
CCAGGATCCGGCTGATGAGAATCTGGTTGAGTTAAAAAGCATTTATAAGCTTGATAGTGTCGCAGGTAAGGGTGATGAGGTTAATAGAATACTTAGTCTTTTTTATTGGGTCCACAATGAAATCAGGCATGATGGAGGTAATTCAAGTCCGGATCCTGAAAACTCACTCAATATCCTTAATTATTGCAATGAAACTGGAAAAGGTGTAAACTGCGTGTACATGGCTATTGTATTAAACGAGGTTTATCTTTCCCTGGGGATAAAATCCAGGGTTATTCAAGGCAACTGTAAAAAATTCATTTTTAACGGTGATTGGCATGCCTTTAATAGTGTTTATTCAACTACACTGGGGAAATGGATTTTTCTGGATCCGATGAAGCTGGCCTATTTTACAGATGAAAACGGCAATATGCTCAGTGTTGCCGAAATAAGAGAGCGTCTGATCGAAGGAAAAACGCTTGAACTAAATACAGATGCTGATTATAACGGGAATCCCTTTGACAAGGATGAATACCTGAATTACCTGGCAAAGAATCTATACCGCTTTTCCTGCTCAGTTGATTCAAAATTTGGTAATTACGGTATATTTCATCTAACGAATGTAAACAGAATCTACGTCCATCTGGACCCGGCCGGGGATAAGCAGGACGGTTTGGGAGTGGCCACAAATTACTTTACCAGCAATCCGGATTATTTCTGGTCGGCGCCTGAATGATCAAGTATCTCCCGTTTCTAATTCAATTCCGGCTTAAAGTTTCCGGTAATTAACATCCAACTGATCTAACCGTTTCAGGTGATGGTCCAGCGTTTTGGAAAATTCCTTAAAATTCTTTCGATCCAAAGGTGTCCATCCAATTTCCGCCATTGCACAGGCTCTCGGAAAAGCCATATATTCAGCCTTTTCAGGGGTGGAGATATATTCGGTCCATACCTGTCCCTGCACCCCCAGAATATGGGGTCGCTGCTGTTCGTTCAATTCAGCGGGGACAGGATCATAAGCATAGACTTTTTCCAGTGGTAAGAGTCCACCGATAGCCAGGGGTTCATTTTCCGGATCTGCCTGGTAATAATCAAAATAGGTGTGGCTGTATGGAGTCATGACCACATCATGTCCTTCCCTGGCAGCTGCAATGCCTCCCTCCTCTCCTCTCCACGACATAACGGTTGCATTCGGCGCCAGTCCACCTTCCAGTATCTCATCCCAGCCTATCAGCCGCCGGTTATTGTCATTCAGGAATTTTTCAATACGCTTGATAAAATAGCTCTGCAGTTCATGTTCATCCTGCAGGCCTTCAGAACGGATGCGGGACTGGCATTTCTGACATTCTTCCCAACGGTCTTTCGGACATTCATCTCCGCCGACATGGATGTATTCACCAGGGAAAAGATCAAGGACTTCCCCGAGCACATTCTCCATGAATTCAAAGGTCTTCTCATTCCCGGCACAATACACCTCCTTGCGGATACCCCAGATGGTACTCACCTTGAATGGTCCGCCGGTACAGGATATTTCAGGATATGCGGCAAGAGCAGCCTGACCGTGACCCGGCATCTCAATCTCCGGAACAATGGTGACATATCTCTCTTTTGCATAGCTGACGATCTCGCGCATATCATCATGGGTATAAAATCCACCGTGGGACTGGCCATCAAATTTCCTGGGTTCGTCACGATAATGTCCGACAATCGTTTCATCCCGCCAGGCTGATATTTCAGCCAGTTTCGGGTACTTCTTTATCTCAATACGCCATCCCTGGTCGTCGGTCAAATGCAAGTGTAACCTGTTCATCTTATGGATCGCTATCAGGTCGATTTATTTTTTGACGAATTCCACCGGCATGAAGTGCCGGCAAACATCGAGATGCATACCCCGCCATTTGAAACGGGGATAATCTCTGATTTCAACACAGGGTACCGCCCAGCGAACATTCTCGCTTACAACCTCACTAAATATCTCTGCCGGTAAAAGTTGACGTAATGTTTGCATGCCATAAAAGATCCCGGCCCCTGCCGGGGCTTCAATCAATACCCCTTTATTATCCACTGTCAAACGGTACCCTTCTGCTCCCATCTCCTTCAGGGAAGGATCCACTGACAAATGGATACTGTTCCTGACAGGATTGCCATACGAGACATCCAATTCAAATCCCATGGACGGCGAAAGAAGTGTTCTCAACATTTCACCCAGGGATTCGGTTTCTGAATCAACAATAATTTTCGAGTTCTTCCTGATCTCGAAGAAGCCATCGTTCACCATTATATGAACAGGTTTTGGAAGGATGGCAATGTCGCCGACGGATAATTTATCCTGCTTTGATTGGCAACCTGTAACAAAAACCGCCAGTATTAAAATCATGGACCATTGAGTAGTTTTAGGTAACAGCATAATGAATATTTTAATTAAACAAAATCCAGGGCAATTACCTCGTGATCAAGGATTTGCGACACAACTATTCTTATAACATCTCCGCTTATGTTATGTTCCGGACTTATACCAGCTACCAGTAGTTTTGCCCCGAGAACTTTTTTCCCGGGAGGTATCTGGATGATAACCTCCTGTTCGGGCAGGGGAATTAACTCCCTGAAGGGTCCTTTCATCATCATTGGATTAGTCAGGTTCACCAGGTGGACGGTCATCGATTTTTTCTGCTGCCAGACAGTGATATCCAGTATCCCCTGCCCGTTGACCTTCACTGGCTGATCCTTACGCAGAGTCCATTGCAGAGCATTCCTAATTAATTTTCCATGATCCACATTCAAGATCTCCCAGAAAGTCCGGTCAATATCCCATGGGAAATAAACCACCCGGCCCTGCCCAATTTCACGCAGGTATATTTCCCGGATATCAGTCCTGGGTTTTCTTGGATAGACATGTTCCATCGGCAGATCCGGATAAGACGGTATCAGGGTAAGCGGGGAGGGAAATTCTTCAATAGCCTGAATATCCATACGATATATACCATTGATGATCCTTGAAGTATCCTGCAATCCATCCAGTACAGCGTGATATTGTCCGTTTTCTTTCTCACACCTCAGATAGGAGTTCTTCATCGGCCCTTCAACCTTATCGCCAAATGAGACGCCAAAAACATCTCCCAGTCCGAAGTCACTTCGTTTTTCTCCAAGCTCATTATAAAGGGAAGTCTCAAATGTTGCCAGCAAGCTTCCTCCCCTGTTTACATAATCCCTGATCTTTTGGCATTGATGATCAGACAGTGCAGCAATATTAGGCAGGACCAATACTTTGAACTGATCAATATGCCCGGCATCCAGATATTGTTCATGAACCATCTCAAAAGGGATCCTTGCCTCTATCAGGGCATGATACATACCCATCTCATGTTGCCGTGGATTTTGCTGGTGCTTTTCCCCGCCATAGAATCGCTGTGTCTGCTCTGAATACACCATCCCTGCATTTGCCAACGGTTTCTCATTCCTTAAATAGGCCTCCGCCTTATAATGCCAGTTATATATTTCCTCTACATATGAGAGCCAGCGTTCATCATAAAGTGTCCCAGAGAACTTGGTAAACCACGGACGCATCCCGTTGGCTGTTCCCTCTGCCACCCAGACGCGTACTTCGGCTTCACTCTGGACCGAATCCTTCCAACGGTACGGCTCTTCCAATCCCATGCTGAATATCCCGCCAATAGGCTTATTACCCATGATGGCCCTGTATTCCTTGGCCCGTTTACCGTTCGACCAGGGCGGGATCATACCCCTCCGGGCCTGATGATCTGTGAAAAGAATATCCGATTGCTCCCCTGCAATTCTTTTATCCGGAAATCCGTTGGGGATGAACCGGGCATTTGGATTGATCTTCCGGATTTCACCATCCCATAACTGCCATAATTCATACAGCCTCTTCCTGCGCCATTCATTCCATTTCTGGTAGACGGGATCAAGACGCCGGGTTGTTTGAGGTAGCTCCATACCGGCGAACTCATAAAAATTCTTCCGGCAGAAATTACAGTAACATACCCCATGTCCTGCCCAGCGATTGGAAAAAATTCCATCGATTGAGTAGAGGGTCATGATCTCCTTGTGGACCTTTGTCATAAACTCGAAGTTATATGGCCCCAAAGCGCAGGTTACATGTAGCTCCGGATTGGACCAGTGTCTTCTTTTATTGCCTTCACGGTCTACTGCCGCCCATTCGGGATGGGCATTAAAAGCATCCTGCCAGATGGCATGTGGATCAGTCCGGGCGATCACTACCATATCCATTTTCCGGCATCCCTTAACAAGGTAGCCAAAGGGATCACTATTTCCCATCCATAAGCTGCGATGATGAAATTCAATCTTCGTTGGATAATAAGCGACAATCCCACCTGCACTTAAACAGGCAGCATCCGAGTGGGTCCGGCTGAAATAATCCAGCCAGAAATCCGGATCATACTGTCCGGGATCATTTTCAACCAGGGTTAATTGGGCCCATCTCATGGGCTTATCAAACCAGGTAGCTGTGCTAGCAGTATCGTACTTTGTCGGATATGCCATTTGTGGGAAAAATCCGACTACGGAGCCGTATACAGCAGATGTTCTGATAAATTCCCGTCTTTTCATGTGCATGGTAGATCTGAGAATGTTAAGTAGTGCTCGCAAGAAAATGTTTAACTAATTGATATGCAGTGACTTATTGTTAAAAACTTGTTTGAATCTACCGGGGTTTTTCCTTGGTAGTTTTATCGAAAATACAGATATTCAATACTTTATGCAAATGAGATTCGAATATTTTTTGTAATCCATCAAACAAGATTCAGCCATCGTTAGTTTGTGAGTTGATAACAAACGAGAATGAAGACAGCAATTAATCGTGATATTTATTTTCAGTTATGCATTAACAAGAACAATTTTATAAATAGCAACTTGAGTTAATTAAACGTTTTCTTGCAAGCTATATAACTGATACGGACAGGAATTTATCAGAACATCTGCTGGGGGAAGAACCTGTATGGAATTTTGAACGGGCAGAAAAAAATCCATAGACAATTGCATTATCAAAATAAACAGCATAAATTAAAAGAAAAATTAATCATTACAGACCTCTCTGAAAACCATAAAAATATAGGTTTTTTTTGGACATTTTTAAATTGGAGAATTCCCCACTTCAATTATCATAAATTTCCCGGTTGGGGTTTGCACCCCCAATGATGTCAGTTTCCTGCATAACTGTT
>DAOUVF010000291.1 GCA_030667765.1 Bacteroides sp. | reverse complement strand
CCATGCCCGGCATTTGAAAGAAATGGACTGGTTTTTTGGTGTCCAGGCGGGGGAGATCATGCGGCCGGAGGAGACAGGCAGGGTGGAGTACTGGAAGCAGGCATGGAAGGATAACGGTAAAGATATTCGCGTGCAGGAACAACTGGGGATGGCCTATCTTGCGGATGGGAACCTTGAAGAAGCCAGACCAATATTTAAAAAATTGATGGAATCAGATCCTGCAAATAACACCCTGATGCTGCATATCGCCAGGTACCATATGTACCAGGTTATGTGGGACAGGAGTAAAGCCGAAGTGGAACTACCCCTGGCGGAAGCAGCGATCAAGGAGTATCTTTCCCTGGAGCCTGAACCAATAGCCTCTCTGAAAGCCTGGGCCATTGGAAACCTTGCAAAAATAAAATTCTTCAGCGGAGATCAGGAAGAAGGGGATAAGCTGATGGCAAAGGCAAAAGCCCTCGATCCGGTTTTTTCAAAAGCGTCAGCATGCCCCGGAATGGAACTCTACATCTCCCCGGGAGAGATCTATCGCAGTGGTGAGTATTCCTCTTTCCTGAGGCCCTTTTAATCTATTAAAATGAGACATGCTAAAATACTGTTAATGCTGTTCTTGATCCTGCTCATCTCCTGTAAAGGTGGTAACAAGGGCCGGATGATCCACCTGGGTACCTGGGATCATGAAAAATACGGGACACTGCATGTCAAATTCCTGAAAAAGTCAAAAACCCTGCAGAACTATCCCTGCAAACAGGGGAAAGTCCGCTTCCACAACAATGGCCAGATCCTGTCCTTCAAGACCACCGGTGAAGTCAACCTGGATCAGGGGACGATCCCTTCCGGAAGCAGGATCTATACGTACCCGGGAGGTACACCGGAATACATACATCTGTCAGCCGACACTGAAGTCCAGGGATACAATGTATCAAGCAGAAGCCGTATGCTGTCCTGGCACCTGAGTCTGTATTGCGGAGGCGAATTGCTGAGCTTCAGATCTGCCGTCGATCTCGAGATTGACGGCATTCCCTGCTCCAATAAACAGGGCATTGAACTTTATCCGGGCGGAAGCTTGATGAGCTGCCATTTATCCAGGGTAATCCCCGGGAAGGACAATAAATATATGGCAGGTACCCGGATCATGATGGACAGGGACGGGGCCCCGCATTCCTATTCCTTTCCACAGCACCAGGCAGTCATCAGGCTGCTGAACATTGAAGAACATCTCTCTGAGCCCCTTTTCATGGCTTATGAGACAAGGCTTAATGGAAAACTTGATTCTGCGCAAAAGATTATCCGTCCCCTGCAGGATAAGGATTACCGAAACCCGCTTATCCATTATGAGCTGGCCCGGATTAAAAGGCATAGCTTCATAGGCGGAGGGAAGGGAACCCTTGAAAACATGCTGTATTCCGCCCGTCATACCTGGGTAGATCAATACAATGTGATCCTGGCTTTTTTCCATGCAGAATCCATGTTATTTGCGGTAAGAAATAGTATTAAGGCAGCTGAAGAATACAGGGTCACCAATTATTATTACGAAGCCATTAACAGATTTGAAACGGTACTGGAGATGAAGCCGGATTATCATGCGGCACGGTTGCACCTGATTGACATGTATAGCCACCTGCCGGACAATCAGGGGGGGGACAAGGAAAAGGCGGAAGCGCATGCCAGGGAATTATTGAAGTTTGATCCCGTGTGGGCTGCCAGGGCTGAAGCAATCCTGTTGCCTGAAAATACCGGGCTCGTGGATTTCTGGCAACGGGCCGGGGAAAATTTCAGGGATGATCCCATGGCATTGCAGGAACTGGGCCGGGCATACCTTTCCGAAAAGGATGCCACGAATGCAGGTGTATGTTTTCGGAAGGCCATGGAACTGGAAGATGGTAAATGCATACTGCTGCTGGATCTTGCCCGCTACCATATGAAGCAGCTTCGTACAGATAAAAACATGGCCGGTGAACACAGATCCCTGGCTGAAACTTATCTACGTGAATACCTGACTACAGGTCCGGTCAATCCCCACCGGTCCTGGTGCTATGCCAAACTCGCCTGGCTGAAGGATCTGGGGGGTGAAACAACTGACGGGGTGGTCTTAAGGGATGAGGCAAAGAGGCTCGACATGTGGTTCTCCAGGCAAGAGGCCCCGCCTTCCCTGCTGCTTTTCATCCCACCCGGGGAAGTGTTTAATGAATTTGAAAGCTATTTCAGACCTTAATCAATAAAAACAATAAAGATCATGTTAAAAGAAGTCCACCAACACATCGTCCAGGAGCTCCAGCAGAGCTCAAAAACGGATACCATTTTTGTGATTGCCGCCGTACTTTTTAACCTTGCCGTCCTTGGGATCAACTGGGGGGTGGCAGCGCCAAATGGAAGGGAAAAGATTCATCCACCCCAGGATGATATTATCCTGAGCATCATGATCGCTTCCACCATCCTGATCAATCTTTTTGTTGTCAGGGCGCTTTTTACGGGAAGGGATACCCGGAAAAAACTGCTGAGCGGCTTGGTGCACATGTACAAAGACAACAAGGTTGATCAATACTATGATGAAAGTCTGCTGGACGCTTACGGGTTCAGGTACAAGCTGTTTATTGCCGTACTCATGATCCTGGGTACCATTGCCATTGTTGTCCCCCTGTTATCGCGCCTGTTTACCTGATACCCGGAATGGAAAAATTATTTAAACCCATTGGAAAAAGAGTAAAAGTTTCGTGACTTTACTGGTGGCTTCCATTATTGGTTTTATTGTCTTTGCCATATTGCATAATGTGATTGAAGCGGTGGGAGTTGAAATTATCGGTGCAGGATTTTTCCTGATAGCTATGTTTGTTTGTCCGGTAACCTTCTTATTGGGATTGGTGGGCATCCTTATTACCGGAAGTCGAGAATAACCTTGCCACCAAGGATCCCGTATAATGGTTTTTAGGTAAAACTAAATCCCTGAAAATGAAAAGATCGAGGATCCTTATTCCGGTGCTTGCCATTGCTTTTTTAATCCTGGCAGCCCCCACGATGAATTTTAATGTGATCACCCCGGCCCTCATAGATGTTCCGGACCACATAAAAGTGGCGGCCATGATCGACCGGACCGTAGTTGATGATGATGCATCCAATGTATTCGAGGGTGTAATAACTGGTGAAATGATTGGCGAAGACAAACTGGCCACCCAGATCCTGATGGACGGGGTTCACGCCATGCTGGAGAATGCAGCGACAGTAAGCATAAAAAGGACTACTGAAGTGTATCCTGGTGGTTCTCCTTTCAGTGCAGCTTTCCCAGAGCCACTCTCATGGGAAGAAATTGAAGCGCTCTGTGAAAAATACCAAACGGATGCCATCGTAGCCATCGAGAAATTTGATTCGGACTTTATAATTGTTCCTGGGGTTAATCAGACCGCAACTGTTAAGGCCGGTATCCGGATGTATGATCCGGCCCGAAAAAGCATCATTGACCAGTACCAGTACAGCCACCAGGAGAGCTGGGGTACAGGCGAGTTTTCCATAGAAGCTGTTATTAATGGACTGATCAGCAAAAATGCTGCGGTAAAAGAAGCCAGTTACGAGGCGGGGATTGCATACGGCCGCAGGTTGTCACCTTCCTGGTACAGGATATCCAGGGAGTATTTTCGCAAATCCAAAGGTGATGATGTATTTGCCGAAGGTGCCCGCATGATGGAGGTCAATGACTGGTTTGCAGCCAAGGAGGCCTTAATTTATGCAGTGGAAAACGGACATCGAAAAACCAAAGGCAGGGCAGCTCATAACCTGGCGGTTGTTTTTGAGATCGAAGGGAACCTGGAAGAAGCCAAAGTCTGGGCCCAGGCAGCATGGGGCAGGTATAAGAATAAGAAATCGAAAGATTATCTGTACGACCTGAACCGCAGGATCAATGAGACTGCCCGTGTGAACGAGCAGCTGAATTAGTTTTTACAATATTAGCTTAGTTATTCCTTTTCCAGAGCGGCACTGCCAGCTCGCTTTCCATACCAAGGTCTCCCTGCTCCTTCATCCATTGCTCCAGTTCCACCTTCAATGCCTCCTTAATGCTTGCATATTGCGGGTCCCCGGCCAGGTTATTGAGTTCCCACGGATCCTCTGCCAGCTTATATAATTCCTCGGCCGGACGCTGCCGGTAATGCCGGACCCTCCCGGCTACTGATTCATCCTCTTCTGCCAGTTTCAGCCAGCTGTCCCATGTGGGTGAAGCATCCTCAGGGTCCCATGTCCTGCCATGCGTATTGATATTCTGGAAGATGCTGTCGGAGGCCAGGTTCATGATGTATTTGAACTCCCTGTCCTGTACGGAACGGATGGGATAGGCCTTTCCTGAGATGATACCGCGGGTGGTATGTGTTCCGAATACCAGGTCCCGGTGTTCCGGCAGATCATCAGTTATAACCTCGAGAAAAGAGATGCCATCGATATCCTGAGGGACCGCCCCGCCGGCCATCTCGACAAAGGTGGGCAGGAAATCCACAAAACTGGACATGGCATGGTTCTCAGAACCTT
>DAOUVF010000229.1 GCA_030667765.1 Bacteroides sp. | reverse complement strand
GCAAACATAGTCATAGGGTTTGGCAGGATGAAAGGAGAGACCGTAGGCTTTGTATGTAACCAGCCCCTGGTACTGGCCGGTGTGCTTGATGTGGATTCATCCGATAAGTCAGCCAGGTTCATCCGTTTTTGCGATGCATTCAATATACCCATTGTAACCCTGGTTGACCTGCCCGGTTATCTTCCGGGGGTGGACCAGGAACATGCCGGGGTCATAAGGCACGGTGCCAAGCTGCTTTATGCATATAGTGAGGCAACTGTTCCCAAAATGACCGTCATTATAAGGAAAGCCTATGGCGGAGGCTATATTGCCATGGCTTCCAGGCATCTCAGGGCTGATTTTGTTTTTGCATGGCCGGGTGCTGAGATTGCTGTAATGGGACCGGAGGGTGCAGCCAATATCATCTTCAGGAGAGAAATAGCTATGGCAGAGGATCCTGATAAGGTCAGGAAGCAAAAGGTGAAGGAATACAAGGATAAGTTTGCCAATCCATATGTTGCTGCAGCCAAGGGGTATATCGATTCAGTGATCGAGCCCAAGGACACCAGGAAACACCTGCTGCATGCCATTGAAGTGGCAGGCAATAAGGCAGTATATCTTCCTCAGAAAAAACACGGTATTCCACCCTTTTAAAACCAGCTCAGATGGCAGTAACCAAAAAATCAGCGGGTACAAGTCCAGGTACCAAGGCAGCCACAAAGACATCCTCAACCAATATGGATAACAACGGGGATTGTGGTGATAAAAAGGCAAGATGTAAGACACTGATCATTGATGGTGATAAATACCGCACAAGGTATAATACAAAATTTGAGAAAAGGAAGACCTGGGAAAGTCCCAATCCCAAAAAGATCACTTCCATCATACCCGGTACCATTGTTAAAGTTTACACCAAGGTCGGACAGGAAGTGAAAAAGGGTGATCCCATCCTGCTCCTGGAAGCCATGAAAATGAAGAACAAGATCCTTTTCAATATCGATGGCAAGGTAAAATCCATCAAGGTAAAGGAAGGGGAAAGAGTAGCCAAGGATCATCTGATGCTGGAAATGGCTTAACCTGGCATTCCGCTCAGGAAAACCGTTCAATATGCAATGGGTGCCGGCTTATCTCAGGTTGTAACACGGGACTTTCCCTGAAGAGGCCGAATACAGCAGAACCGCTTCCTGTCATGGATGCATAGACGGCACCGGCTGCATATAAAGCCTGTTTAACACCGTCGATTTCAGGGTATTTCTGAAAGACGGGTACCTCAAAATGATTGACCAGGCGACCACGCCATTCCTCCGGAGCAAGCCTCAGTACCTCTTTTACCGGTTGATCTTTTATCCCGGGACTGATCATTTTATAGGCCAAGGCGGTATCTATGGTGATCCCGGGCAGGACAAGGATGATCGTATATCCGGAAAGATCAAGGGACAGGGGCTCCAGGTGTTCACCACGTCCGGTAGCCAGGCTTGGTTCGTTGACGATAAAAAAGGGACAATCACTCCCGATCATTGAGGCATATTCCATCAGTACAGGCACATCCAGGCTTAAGCCGAACATTTCATTTAATGCCCTCAGGGTAAATGCAGCATCGGATGATCCGCCTCCCAGACCAGCTCCTGTGGGGATCCTTTTGTGCAAATGCAGGTTTACATCGGGTATCCCATGTCTTTCCCTCAGGAGCCGGAAGGCCCGAATACATAAATTATTATCCGTGGCTTCCAGGGGAATCCCCGTCAGGGTGAGCCTGTCAGATTTGCCGGGATTGTCCCCTGCGGCAGGTACTATTTCCAGCATATCCGTTAATCCGACCGGCAGGAAGGCTGATTCCAGGTCATGAAATCCATCAGGCCTTTTTCTGAGTATCCTTAATCCAAGGTTTATCTTTGCATTGGGAAAGACGATCATGAATTGTTAATAATTTCTTCTGAATGGACAATGAGAAATGGCGGCAATCACCATATATAAAGGTACAGATTAATTTTTAACAGCTTGCGTTAATAAGATTCAGAGGGATGTTTAAAAATGGACTGCCTGAGGGACCTTCCGGAGCAGGCTCATTTCATACCTTTGAATTCCTAATTTGGGTAATTCTTATGGCATTAAAAGGAAATTTACATACATCGCCGAAACTGGGCAATCTGAATGTAGAATATGGAAAATTACCTCCCCAGGCGGTCGACCTGGAGGAGGCAGTACTGGGTGCTATCATGCTTGAAAAGGATGCAGTTCTATCCGTTCTTGATATCCTGAAACCGGAGAGTTTCTACAAGGATGCACACCAGAAGATCTACAAGGCAATTGTCGATCTTTCCATGGAGGAAAAGGCCATCGATATACTGACTGTAACCGAAGATCTGAAAAAACGAAATTCACTGGAAGAGGTTGGGGGACCGCTATATATTACCCAGCTGACCAGCAAGGTAGCCTCGGCGGCCCACCTGGAGTTTCATGCCCGGATCATCCAGCAAAAATACATACAGAGAGAGTTGATCAGGGTTTCCTCAGATATCCAGCGGAAGGCCTATGATGAAACCATGGATGTGGATGATTTGCTGGACCAGGCGGAAAGTGATCTTTTTGAGATCGCAGAAGGCAATATCAAGAAGGAGATATCCAAGATTAATGTCCTGGTGAAACAAGCCATTCACCAGATTGAGGAAGCCGCAAAAAGGGAAGATAACCTCAGTGGGGTACCATCGGGTTTTACAAAGCTGGACCGATTGACCTCGGGCTGGCAAAAGTCAGACCTGGTGATCATCGCAGCCAGGCCATCTATGGGAAAAACGGCCTTTGCGCTGTCCATGGGCAGGAGTATTGCCGTTGAGCACAAACGCCCGATTGCCATTTTCTCACTGGAAATGTCATCCATTCAGCTGGTGACCAGGTTGATCGTTTCGGAGACTGAACTTCCTGTTGACCGCATACGCAACGGCCGGCTGGAAGAATACGAATGGAAGCAACTCGATTATAAGATCAAAAGCCTGGTGGAGGCACCCATATTTATTGATGATACCCCGGCTATATCCATATTCGAGCTTCGGGCCAAGTGCCGCCGCCTGAAAGTGCAGCACAATATTGAAATGATCATCGTTGACTACCTTCAGCTGATGACAGGTACAGGTGATTCAAAAGGGAGCCGGGAACAGGAGGTAAGCAGCATATCCAGGTCCCTGAAAGCCATTGCCAAGGAACTGGACGTACCGGTCATTGCACTTTCACAGCTGAACCGTTCGGTTGAGCTCAGGTCGGGGAACAAGCGACCTCAACTATCTGACCTGAGGGAATCCGGGGCCATTGAACAGGATGCAGACCTTGTCATTTTCATCCACCGTCCCGAGATGTATGATATTTATGAAGATGAGCAGGGGAATTCCCTGGTTGGTATCGCCGATATCATCCTGTCCAAACACCGGAACGGCCCAATTGGTGATGTCCAATTGAAATTCAAGAATGAATCTGCCAAATTTGTGGAACTGGATGCATTGCAGCCTTTACCGGAGGACGATTCAAACGGAGCATATACCGTCGGATCAAAAATGAACCAGCAAGGGGTTAAGGATAATACAGACCTTCCTTATTGATAAGGATGTTACAGGATATCCTTCAATGCCAGCAGGGAATCAAACTCGTAGGTTACCGAATCATTGTGAATGACCCTGTCGCGGTTCAGAAAAACCTGATCAATGCCGAATTTGCGGGCCCCGAGGATATCTACTTCAAGGTCGTCGCCGATCATAAGGCTTTCTTTTTTACGGGCATTAACGGAACTGAGGGCCTCATGAAAGATCTCCGGACGGGGTTTGTTATGTCCCACAACCTCTGATGTGGTAAGGCTCTGGAAGTATTGCTTAAGCCGGCAATTTTTCAGCTTGATCTGCTGGGTGGTCAGGAATCCGTTGGTAATGATATGTAAGCGGTATCCGGGTTGAAGGTAGTCGAGGATTTCCCGGGCATGGGGAACGAGCAGTGTTTTCGTGGGACTGATATCAAGGTATTCGTCACCGATTTTTTCGGCCAGTTCATCATCCGTGATCCCGAAATGGGCCAGGCTCATCCTGAAACGTTTTGTTCGCAGTATATCCTTGGTCATTTCGCCTTTGCGGTAGAGGCTCCATAATTGCAGGTTGACCTCATGGTAGACCTGGACAAATTCTTCCGGATCATCAATGGATCTGTCGAGCTGGTATTTGAAGAACAATTCCTTAATGGTTTCACCCGAATTACGGTCAAAATCCCACAAGGTTCGGTCAAGGTCAAAGAAAATATGTTTATAAGGGCTCAATCTTACTCGATTGTTGGTTACTAAAGATAATGGTTTTATTTTTGAACCTATGGAAGTTTTATACCTGGTCATAGGATTGATTGCAGGCGGGGGGATTGTATACCTTGCCCTGGACAGGCAGATCAAGGAAAGGGAAGCAGAAGTTATCCGTTTGACAAGGGAGCTGGCAGTAGCCACCACCAATCATAAGAACCTGAAGGAGAAACTGGAAGAACAGAAGACTGATATCAGCAACCTCCAGGATAGGTTCAGGATTGAGTTTAAAAACCTGGCCAACGAAATTCTTGAAGAGAAATCAAAAAAATTTACGGAACAGAACAGGTCAAATCTCGACCAGTTGCTGAAGCCTCTGGGTGAAAAGATCCGGGACTTCGAGAAAAAGGTTGGAGATGCATATGATAAGGAAGCCCAGCAGCGCTTCAGCCTGAAGGAAGAGGTAAAGAGACTCGCCGAATTGAATAAAAAAATCGCAGAGGATGCTGAGAACCTCACCAGGGCACTGAAAGGCGATTCCAAGTCACAGGGGAATTGGGGGGAAATGATCCTCGAAAGTATATTGGAAAGATCCGGTCTGGTAAAAGACCGTGAGTACATTGTTCAGCCATCCTTCCAGGGAGAAGTATCTGAAGGAACACCTTAATTCCATCAGGAACCACATAACTGAACTGAGCAATAAGAATTATCTTGATATCTACCAGGTTCAGTCCCTCGATTTCATCATGATGTTCCTGCCGGTTGAACCAGCTTACCTGGTGGCCATCAAGGAAGATCCGGAAATCTGGAATTACGCTTACGACAGGAGGATCCTGCTCATCTCCCCGACTAACCTGCTGGCTGCCCTGAAAATGATTACCAGCCTGTGGAGACAGGAACACCAGAATAAGAATGCACTTGAGATTGCCCGGCAGAGCGGGGATCTGCTGGATAAGTTTTATGCCCTGCTGTCTGACCTGAACGATCTGGGCAACAGGCTGAAACTTACACAAAAGAGTTATGATGATGCCATTAATAAACTTTCTGAGGGGAAAGGCAACCTGATCCGAAGAGCACAACGGATCGAAGAGTTAGGAGCAAAGACAAAGAAGAAATTGCCGGATAACTTTGAATCCAGGGCAGGGGATTAAGACCAGGACCAGCATATAGGCACCGGAACCTTTATCGTATGGTAATGTCCGGGATT
>DAOUVF010000483.1 GCA_030667765.1 Bacteroides sp. | reverse complement strand
ATCTGTATATCCACTCCCTTTTCAAGGTCCCTTTCATATTCATCCTTCAAAGTATTGGGATCGTATTCAGAGTGGCCGGTCACGAAAATCTTCTTGCCATCCCTTGTGCCTATGATATAGATACCTGCCACATCGGATTCGGCAATGATCTGAAGTTCCCTGACCCTGTCAATGTCTTCCTTTTCGATATGCATCCAGCGTGAGTGGGGGGCAGGGAACAGATCGTCAAATCCCCGCACCAGGGGGATCTTGCGGTCCAGGACCCGGTGTTTGAAGACACCGAACAGTTTCTTCTCCAGCAATTTCTTCTCAATCCCGTAGAAGTGATAGAGTGCAGCCTGGGCTCCCCAGCAGAGATAAAGGGTTGAGGTCACATTGCACTCTGCCCAGTCCATGATCTCTTTCAACTCATCCCAGTAATGAATGTCCTCAAAGTTGATAAAGCCCAGGGGGGCCCCGGTGATGATCAGTCCATCGTATCGGTGCTCCCTGACCTGATCGAAGGTTTTATAAAAAGTCCGGAGGTGTTCGATAGGCGTATTCTTCGAGGTATGGTTTTTGGGATGTATCAGGTCAATCTCTATCTGAAGGGGTGTGTTGGAAAGCAATCGCAACAGATGGGTTTCCGTAGTATGCTTGACGGGCATAATGTTCAGGATCACAATGCGCTGGGGCCTGATATCCTGGTGGATGGCCCTGGTCCGGTCCATGACGAAAATGTTCTCCTTCTTTAGAACGGCAGCAGCAGGCAGATTATCGGGTATATTGATGGGCATAATGTTCGCTTAGTGATTTCTGGCAAAAATACTACCTGGTTGAATAAGATGAAATAGTAGGACCGAAGAAAATGGCATTCATGAACAATTTATTCGTTCCATACCAGAATCCACGGAAATTCGGGTTGTCTATAAAGGATATGAGCCTGCCCGATCCATGGCTGCTGACCAGTACCACGGGGGTATTACGGAGGTCATCGTATTTTTCATCGGGCACATATCCGCTGAGCAATGGATGGTCGGTATATCTTACCGGACAGGCATAAGGACGGCGGTCGGGATTGGCGATAAGTAAATGGTTCCGGAATACAGGGATGGTCTTTCTGTGGAGGCCATACCCGATGGGATGGCTGATGTCGACCTCCGCCTCGAATATACTCCCTGTGATACGTTCTGCCCCGGTCTTGTTTCTGAGGTCTCCGTAAGCCAGATAACCGCTGCTATCAGGCTTACTTCTTTTGAAGTCGATGTCCACGAGTTTTTGCTCCTTCAGCCAGCGATTGGCTGAGTTCATGGCAATGATGGTCCCCCCTTTATTTACCCAACGGTTGATCTCCATCATGCCGCTGGCATTGATCCTGCTGTATGAACCGGAAGACATAAGCAGATGGGTGTACGGGGAGAGATCCATTGAATTTAATTGTGTCTGGTCTATGAGTACGACAGGCATATGCATGCGTGCATCAAGCAGGTGCCAGGTCTCCCCGGCCTCAAGGCTGCGGACACCGTCACCGGTCAGCAGCAATACCGCCGGTTTTTCGAGGGGTACAAAACGGCTGCTCCCCATGTCCATACCCCGGCTGGTATGGGAAGTGCCGATGGCGTAGGCCAGGATGCTTGTTTCCTGTAAGGCCCCGGCAATGATGTTATATACCTCTTCGGGCGTTTTCCCCTGTTTTTGTACAGGTATGAAAATGCTCCCGTAGCTGAACGACCTGCTGATTTCCCGGTTCTGGAATTCGAAGGGTTCGGTGGCCACCTGGGTCATCAGTCCCGCAGCCTGTATCTGGTACAGGGCCGCGGGTGCGTCATATTCATCCCAGGGGAAAACATATCCGACCTGACTGACATTTCCAAGGATCTTTCCCGGCTGCCTGTTTACCTCCGTCACCTGTTCACCCATCAGTTCTTCTGCCAGCCTGGATTGACCGAGGGCTGCATAAGGAATATTGAAAGCATAGGGCAGTGTCCATGCAGAAACATCGTAAAACAGGCTGTCTGCAAAGGTCTTCTGTGGCCTGAACAGGCTCTGGACCAACCTGAATTGCGGTTGGTTCAGAGGAACCAGAAAAGCATTGCCGGGGGTGTATTTAATCCCGTCTATGGTATGGCCCTGCTTTAACCCGTATACCTTGATCCGGTGCCTGAGCACAATATCCATGAAGTTTGCCAGGCTTGCCTGGTCAGCTTCCCCGAAAATATAAGCCTTTTCGCTTGAAGCATCGAACAGTGAGGCTGTTGATTCGTAGAATTCCCGTTGATGCTCCAGCAGCTCCTCACGCATCTCAAGGGATGCCTTGAGGGAAGAAAACGATATCCTGACCTGGTTCCTGATGGCATATGGGAAGCTTAATTTTCCCCGGGGGGTGTTTCGCTCAAATCCCCTGGTACCGGCCTGTTCAAAAAGGATCCCCACACTTCCGTTGACATCGGGATAGGATGATCCTTTCCCATAATAGAAATCATCAAAAATCTCCTCCGTAAAAAAGAGGCTGCCGTCATGGTCAAGTACGGCT
>DAOUVF010000026.1 GCA_030667765.1 Bacteroides sp. | reverse complement strand
TCCCGGAAAGCCATCGACAATACACGGAGCATAGGGGTGGGACTCAGTGCTTGTACAATACCTGAGGTAGGCCATCCGAATTTTACTGTGGAGGACGGGTATATGGAGGTGGGGATAGGGCACCACGGGGAACCCGGAATTGAGATCGCGGGACTGGAAACAGCCGGGGAGGTGGCCCGGAGAATGTGTGATGTAATCCTGCCTGACCTTCCATTCAACAGCGGGGACCAGGTGGTGTTGATTTTATCCGGATTGGGTTCAACTCCGGTGATGGAGCTTTACATACTATTAAACGACGTGGAGAAGATCCTTACAGAAAAGGGGATCAAGATCCATCTGTCCTATGTTGGAAATTATTTTACTTCGCTTGAAATGGCCGGGGCAACACTGACCCTTATGAAACTCGATGATGAGTTGAAAGAGTGTATGGAGCTGGAAGCAGATTCAGTGGGACTGAGGCAATTTCAGGTAAAGAAATAAGCAGGATTACAATCATGGCAAGTATTACGAAAGAAGAAGGAATCCTGGTCCTGGATAATATCATCAAAGTGATCCAGGAGAACAAACAGTACCTGAGTGATATCGATGGAGCCATTGGTGACGGGGACCATGGGATCAACATGAACAAGGGATTCAGCATGTGCAGGGAGGAACTGGATAAGAATCCCGGGGACCTGCCACATGGACTGAACCTTCTGTCAAGGGTGCTGATGATGAAGATCGGCGGATCCATGGGTCCGCTGTATGGCAAGTTCTTTAAGGGTATATCTACCAGTCTTGCTGAACATCAAACCATTGATGCACAGTCTTTTGGCGAGGCACTCAGGGCATCCAAAGACGCTATCGGCTCTATCTCCCAGGCCAGAATAGGGGACAAAACCCTGGTGGATGCCCTGCATCCGGCCGTGGATGCCTATCAGGCTGCCCTGGATGAAGGCAAGGATTTTTCAGGTGCACTGGCGGATATGAAACAGGCAGCCAATGCCGGGCGCGATTACACAAAAGACCTGGTAGCAAAAATTGGCCGTTCAAGCCGTCTCGGTGAACGTTCAAAAGGGGTGATCGATGCAGGAGCAGCTTCCTGCGCACTGATCCTTGAATCCATGGCTGATACCATCACAGAGCTGATTAATTAATTCAAATATATCAAAATGAAGCAAGGTGTAATTATCGGATTTTTAGGCAAAACACAGGACAGGTTCTCTGAATACCAGGAGCCCCTGGGAACCAGGGATAAATTAAAGATCGTCAAGGAAATTGATGGATTTGACGGTGTGGAAATGGTTTTCCCGTATGAGACCGGTGACCCGGCAGAAACGAGTAAATGGATGGATGACCTGGGACTGAACTTTGCAGCCATCAATGTCAATATCAAGAAGGAAGCGGAATGGGTGCCCGGGGCCTTATCCCGGCCGATCAAAGACATCCGCGACCGGGCCGTGGAAATGATCAAAAAGGGCAAAGATTACGCAAAGGCCGTTGCTGCGACTCATGTCACCTGTTGCCCGCTTAGTGATGGATATGATGTACTCTTCCAGATTGATTATTCCACTGCCTGGAAATACATGATCGAGACCATTGAACAGGCAGCTGATTACCTCCCGGAAATTCCACTATTTATAGAACCAAAATACTCAGAAACCAGGGTGCATTGCCAGCTTGATACTACCGCAAAAGCCCTGCTCCTGCTGAAAGAGGTGGCTAACCCAAATACCGGTATCACACTGGATATGGGGCATTCCCTGCAGAGCCAGGAAAACCCTGCCCAGTCCCTCGTCACCATATTCGATTCCGGATTCGATGCCTATATCCATACCAATGACAATGATACCAAAGCAGACTGGGACCTGATAGGGGCCAGCAGGCATTTCCTGCATTATGTGGAACTGATGTTCTGGGCCAGGGAATACAAATATGACAAGTATTTCACCACTGATGCATCCCCCAGGATCTTCGGCATGGTGGATTTTTTTAACCGGCATGCTGAGATCAGCAAAGGGGTATGGGAGCTGGCGGGCAGACTTGACAGGCAGAAATACCGGGAGCTGATGGCCGAAGAAAATTATATCGAACTCATGCGGCTGGTCAACAAAGAGATCTACAGAATTTAATTACGAACCAATTATCACCCCATGAAAATCAAAACTTTTCTGGCACCAATGCTGCTGGTTGGGATTCTTGTATCCTGCACCCAGCAAACCTCGACAGATTCATCCCTTACTGATCCGGTAGATGACGGAAAGTTATGGTATGAGAAACCCTTCCGCCTGGTACAGACCAACCTCAGGGAAATCGATGCCATTACCCTTGATCCGGAGGAGTATGTCTCCATGATCAAGGATTTTGGAGCCAACGTAGCCCTGTTTAACGTTGGCGGCATTGTGGCCAACTATCCTTCCGGGCTTGAATTTGAATATGTCAATCCCAACCTGAGGGAAGACATGGTCGGCAGGGTTCTGGAACTGTTGCATGAGGAAGGGATCGCCATGATGGGACGTTTTGATTTCAGCAAAATGAATGAAAAGTTTGCATTTGAGAATCCCGATTGGCTTTACAAAAATGTAAAAGGGGAATACGTCAACTACAATGGCCAGGTGCATGCCTGTATAAATGGTCCATACCAGCAGGAATACTCCCTGAAGATCCTGTCAGAAGCACTGGGACGATATGACCTGGACGGGGTTTTCTTTAACATGATCGGTTATCCCACGCGTGACTATAGCCATAACTACCATGGGATATGCCAGTGCGATAATTGCCAGAGGCGGTTTGCCGAGTACTCAGGCGGCATGAAGCTTCCAACAGAGGAAGACAACAGCGACCCCGTCTTCAATAAATACAGAGAATTCAAGCAATTTACCATTGATGAGCTTTTTACAAAAACAAATAAGCTTATCAAATCTTTCGGTGAGGATATTGCTGTATGCACCTATACTATTAAAGGTGTGGACATCGTCCGGCAGGAATGGGATTATCATGGTTCAGACAATGTCAAGCTGGATATTAATTCATGGACTAACCGTACTGTAGCGAATACCATGGTCCATTTTGTGGATTACCCGGCAAGGCATGCCGGAGTCTGGCCCCATTTGGCCGGCCGGAGGCTTATCCAGAACATGATCCACGGAGCACCGCTTGATTATTATATGATCGGCCGGCTGGAAAACCAGGAGGACCGCGCCCTCATACCCGTACTGAAAGATATTTTCCATTTCCATGCAGAAAATGAAGCATTTTTTACAGATGTTCATTCTGATGCCCGGGTGGTTGTTATCCGTAAAAATGGTAATGAGTTCAAGGGACTCATTCGCATCCTGTCGGAAAATCACATCCCTTACGACATCATGCATCCGAATTGCCTCGGACCTGTAGAAACTCCAAAGAAGCTGGAGGATTATGATATCATAGTCCTGCCCGATTACCGAAACCTCAGCGATAAAGAAGTGCAACGCCTCGATAAATATGTTGAAAATGGGGGCAAGATCCTCGCTACTGGTTTCCCTTCGACCGAGGATAAGCTGGGCAATCCCCTGGAAAAGATCCGGCTGAAATCTGCAGGCGTCGAAGAATCATACAAACTTTATCCACAGGAGCAGGGCAGGTATTTCAAGGTATTCCCGGAGGACAAAGAAACACTCAAGACTCCTTCCATGAATGATATTGATATCATTTACCTCTATGTTGATTTCATGGAATGCACACTGAAGGAATCGGCCAAAGGTTACCTGGGACTCATACCCATGGCCATGTATGGTCCACCCGAGAAATGTTACTACACCGAAGTAACTGAAATTCCAGGCGTAATCGAAAATACATATGGTGAAGGCAAATTTATACTGATCCCCTGGCAGGTCGGCGACCACTATGAATACAAGAGCCATCATGCCCATTCCATGATCGTGCAAACAGCCCTGAACGACCTCCTTGATCTTGAGTATGATATTCAAGTAGATGCCTCACCACTGCTTGAGATCAGTTATCTGAAAAGTGACAGCGAAGATTACACGCTAATCGGGATGAATAATCTATCCGGCCAGGTGGGTACTGCCTATCACCAGCCCGTACCAATGCATGACATCGAGGTGGATGTCAAAATCGAAAAGCCTGTCAGGAATATCCGGTTATTAAAATCCGGCGAGAATGTCCGGATGACCAATACGAATGGAATGACCAGTTTCAGCGTACCTGTTTTGCATGAATATGAGGTTGTTATAGTAGAATACTAAATCACAAACATCGACCCAGTATCAATAATCGCCCAATCCTTTCTCCTGTAGCTTCCAAAAGGGTTGGCGTTTGCCGGATGGCCTCTTCAAGGCTCATGGGACTGTCAAGTATGGAGATTACGGCATCTATCCCTTTCGAATAGAGTTCATCAACCCCTTCCCCAATAGTACCCGCTACAGCAATCACGGGCTTGCCATGTTTTTTTGCCACCTGGGCTACACCATACGGGGTTTTGCCAAACTGGGTCTGGAAATCGATTCCGCCTTCCCCTGTGATCACAATATCTGCCTTTGCGACGGCCTCATCGAGTCCGGTTTTGGCAGCGATGGCGGGAACACCCTCAACCAGCCCACCGTCGAGAAAGGCAATCAGTCCCGCCCCGAGTCCACCGGCTGCCCCTGCTCCCGGGATTTGCTCCACATCTTTTCCGATCTGCTCAATGATGAGATCAGAGAACTTCTTAAGATTGCTGTCAAGTTTTTTCACCATTCCAGGGTCGGCGCCTTTCTGGGGACCGTAAACATGGGATGCGCCGGATGGTCCGGTCAAAGTATTGGTGACATCACAGGCCACCATGATCTTTGTTTCTCTGATCCTCTTATCCAGACCACTCATGTCAATCCGGGTGACCTCAGCCAGCATTCCTCCACCCGGTCCGACAGAATTTCCTGCCTGATCCAGGAATTTTACTCCCAGGGCAGCAGCCATTCCCATCCCGCAATCATTGGTGGCGGATCCCCCAATGCCCAGGATGATATCACGACATCCCTTATCCATGGCGGCAAGGATCAGTTCCCCCGTGCCATAGGTAGTGGTAATCCAGGGATTTCTCTCTTCGGAGGTGATCAGCTGTATCCCGGAAGCAGATGCCATCTCAATCACAGCAGTGATGCCATCCCCTGTGATCCCGAAGGATGATTCAATCGGTCTCATTAAAGGATCACATACCTCAGTTTTGATCATTTGGCCCTGTGTGGCATCAATCAGTGCCTCGACAGTGCCTTCTCCCCCATCCGCCATGGGCAGTATCTCAAATTCGGCATCTTGAAAGACTTTTTGCAGGCCTGACTTCAGTGATTTCGCTACCTCCAGGGCTGAAAGGGCATTTTTATATGAATCTGGTGCGATAAGAATTCTCATAATTTTGCTGTGATTGTTTGCCGTTTAAATTTACGCTAAAGTTTTTGTATTCTCTGAAAAGTTCTAATTTTAGATCACCTATTCAAACGTCTTTTACAGACTTAAACACTCAGATATGTCCATTGGAGTCCTTGCCCTGCTTGCCTTTGTCCCCATCGCAGTAATCTTTATCCTCATGGTCGGCTTCCGCTGGGGAGCCACCAAAGCTATGCCTGTCGCATTTTTAGCTGCGGCTTTACTGGCTGTCTTTATCTGGAAAACTCCCATGAACTGGATCCTGGCCGCCAGTGTGAACGGGGTAGGTATCGCCATACAGATCCTCCTGATCGTGTTTGGAGCCCTGGCTTTGCTGTTTACCCTCAGGGAGAGCGGTGCCCTGGCTGCCATCAATGTAGGATTCACAGCCATATCCCCCGACAGGCGGGTGCAGGCCATCATCATCGCCTGGTTCTTCGGCAGTTTTATTGAAGGATCTGCAGGATTTGGCACACCGGCAGCCCTGGCTGCTCCCCTATTGCTCTCATTAGGATTCCCTGCCCTGGCAGCAGTAATGGTGGCATTGATTGCCAATTCCACATGCGTATCATTTGGGGCCGTTGGGACACCTACACTGATCGGTGTGGGACAGACCACCAATACGCCCGAGATCATGCAGCAGATTGCTGACGCGGGACTCGAATACAATGAGTTCATCTACCAGGTAGGTTTGTGGACAGGCATACAGCATGCCATTCCGGGTATTATGATCCCCCTTATCCTGGTGGCCATGATGACCCGGTTTTTCGGGACGAACAAATCTATTAAAGAAGGACTGGCCATCTGGCCATTTGCTATTTTCGCGGGACTCTGTTTCGTTGTACCCTATCTCCTTGTTGCCTGGCTGTTGGGACCAGAATTCCCCAGCCTGCTGGGTGCATTGATCGGTCTGGGTATTGTCCTGCTGACCACACGGGCAGGGTTCCTCATCCCAAAGGAACCCTGGGATTTCCCGGAGAAGAGCACCTGGGAAAGCAACTGGATGGGATCCATATCCATGTCCAGTAAGGAAGCCAGGACTGGCATATCCCTGGCTAAGGCCTGGGTCCCCTACATTCTCATAGCCCTTTTGCTGATTCTGACCAGGATAAGATCCCTCCCGTTTGGCAGCTGGATCAAATCCATTATGACCGTTCACTATACCGAACTTTTCGGAACAAGCATCAGCAATACTTTCAATATCCTTTACATTCCTGGCGTCATTCCGTTCGTCCTGGTAGCCCTGCTGTGCATTCCCATATACAAAATGAATAAAACACAGGTGAGCCTGGCATGGAAGGAGACATTCAAGCGGATCAAAGGACCCACCATAGCCTTGCTGTTTGCGGTCCCCATGGTCAGGATCATGATGCAATCCGGCAATAATTTCATTGATTATAACAGCATGCCACTGGTCATGGCCGAAGCGATGACTAATGTTTTCAGGGGAGCCTGGCCACTGGTTGATGCTTTTGTCGGGGCACTCGGATCATTTATGGCAGGATCAAACACCGTTTCCAATATGTTGTTTTCCGTCTTCCAGTATTCCATTGCCGATCAGCTGGGTATCTCGAAAGTCATTATCGTCGCCCTGCAGAATATCGGAGGCGCATTCGGCAACATGATATGTGTGCATAATGTAATTGCAGCATGTGCTACCGTCGGACTTGTCGGGGTTGAGGGGGTGCTGATCAAAAGGAATCTTATTCCCATGACAATCTATGGACTCACGGTCGGCATCATTGCCCTGATCCTGGTTTATTTTGTTGTACCCGGACTATTCTAAAAAACTTGAAAGGCGATGAAAATTAATCTTGCATATGGAAAAAGTGGACTGGACTGGAATGTTCCGGATGGATACCATGTAGACATCATAGAACCCCAATGGGTAGAGGGACTCAGGGATCAGATGGGGGCTGTAACTGAAGCCCTGAGATCTCCCATCGACAGCAAGCCATTAAAGGATCTGGTGAGCAAGGATTCGAAAATCGGAATTATTTTCAGTGATATCACCCGGGCCACTCCCTACCATATCATTCTTCCGGCTCTTTTGAAGGAACTGGATCATACAGATCCTGAAAACATCATTTTGTTTTGTGCCACCGGCACACATCGTCCAGCGCCACCGGATGAACTGGAAACCATCCTTGGAAAGGAGCTTGCCGGCAAATACAGGATCATCCAGAATGATACCAATGACAGGTCACAATTCATGCACGCAGGCAATACATCATCGGGCAACCAGATCTACCTGAATGCAGAACTGGCAGCCTGTGACCTGAAAATTCTAACCGGTTTTATCGAGCCTCACTTCTTCATGGGATTTTCAGGGGGAGGGAAGGCCATCATGCCGGGTATGGCATACCTCGATACCATCCGGTACAATCATTCCATCTCCATGCTGGAAAATGAGAATGCCCGATGGGGAATTACCAGCGGCAATCCACTCTGGGAAGATGTAAATGAAGCGGCAGAACTATTATCAGGTCTCTTCCTGCTGAATATCACATTGAACAAGCGAAGAGAAATCAGCGGGGTCTATGCAGGTGATCTCAGGAGCGCCCATAGAGAAGGATGCATCTTTGCAAAGGACACAGCGATGGTGCCAGTTGAAGAACCCTATGACCTGGTGATTACCAGCAACTCGGGCTACCCTCTGGATTTGAATATATACCAGAGTGTAAAAGGAATGAGTGCTGCCATGCAGGTGGTTAAAAAAGGAGGTGATATCCTCATTGCTGCTGAATGCTGGGACGGGATCCCTGAAAACACTGATTTTGAACGGATGTTAACTGCTGTGGATAACATTGAGGATCTGTATAAATATGTCGTGAAAAATGAAAAAGACTTCCAGGATACCTGGCAGATATTCTACGAGGTACTAATACAGCAATGGGCCAATGTGTCCCTGTATACCGACAAACTGGATAATGAAACCATAAGGAAGGCCCTGTTCAGTCCGGTGCAGGATCCTGAAGCACTGATCAGGGATATCCTCGAAAAGCATGGTCAGGATGCCAGGATCTGCGTCCTGCCTGAAGGCCCCCTGACCATACCGTACATAAAAAATTAATCCATAATATTTTCATAAAATGACAAACATAAGCACAAACCCTTCTAATGTAAAAATAGGATGGATAGGAACCGGCATCATGGGGGCTCCCATGGCCATGCATTTAGTCGATGCAGGATATAATGTCTCCGTGTACAGCCGTACGAAAAGCAAGGCTGAAAAGCTGATCACCAAAGGTTGTGACTGGTATGATACGCCTGCCGCAATCGCTGAAAATTGTGACGTGGTATTTACCATTGTCGGCTATCCGAAGGATGTTGAGGAAGTCTATTTTGGTGATGATGGTGTTATGCAGACCCTGAAAAAGGATACTGTCGTCATAGATATGACAACGACTTTACCCGGACTCGCAGTCAGGATAGATAACGCTGCCAGGGAAAAAGGAGCCTGGGCCGTGGATGCGCCCGTCTCAGGGGGTGAAGTCGGGGCGATTAATGGTGCCCTGTCTGTGATGATCGGGGGGGATGAAGAAGTAGTCACAAAGGTCATGCCCATCATGGATGTTTTCAGCAAGAATATGGTTTACCAGGGAAAGGCCGGATCCGGTCAGCATACCAAGATGTGTAACCAGATCACCATTGCCGGAACGATGATAGGGGTTTGTGAATGCCTTATATACGGGCATAAAGCGGGACTCGATCTCGAGACCGTGCTCAGTTCCATTGGCAAAGGTGCAGCTGCATGCTGGACGCTCGATGTACTGGCTCCAAAGATCGTCCACGGAGATTTCGAACCCGGATTCATGGTTGAACATTTTATCAAGGACCTCGGGATTGCCCTCGAAGAGGCGGAACTGATGAATCTTTCACTACCCGGGCTCGCCCTTGCAAAGCAGCTGTATCTTTCTGTGATGGCCATGGGAAAAGGCACAAAAGGGACACAGGCACTTTACCTGGCACTCGAAAAAATGTCGGGCATGGATTAGGTCCCCCTTATTTCGGCACCGGATAGTTAGCTCCCATCTCATCGAGCTCAGCATGCAGGCGGGTCCTCAGCTTTGCAGCTATTTCCGGCAGTTCTTCCGCCAGGTCTACCCTTTCCTCCAGGTCATTTTCAAGGTCATATAGCTCCACTACATTGTCCTCATAAAATTCAATGAGTTTCCAGTTGCCATCGCGGATAGCAGAACCCGGCCTCCAGGCGGAGCCGTGATAATGTGGAAAATGCCATACCATCGTCCGGCTTGCCTCCCCCCGGGGATCCTCAAGATAAGGAACGATGCTGTTTCCGTCGATGTGTTGATCAGGATCAGGATCCATCCCTGCAAGCTCCAGCAATGTGGGATAATAATCCATACTGATAGCGGGTACATCACAAATCTCACCCGCGTGCTGCATTCCCGGATAACTGATGAGCAGTGGGACCCGGATCCCTCCTTCATAACACCATCCTTTTCCGGCCCTGAGTGGGACAACGGCTGTGGGACCGCCCCCGGGAACGCTTGTGAGTCCGCCGTTATCAGAAGTAAACACAATGATGGTATTATCAGCAAGCCCTTTCTGTTCCAGCTTTTCGAGAAGCCTGCCAACATTGGCATCCAGTGAACGGACCATGGCTGCATATTTAGCGTTGCTCTGGTTAACACGGGTTTGGGTATCATGTTCTTCCCTGGTGATCATCTCTCCCTTACCGGGCAACTGAAGGCTTTTTTCCTGATAGAATTCATCATACTTATCACATCCCATGATGGGCGTATGTACTGTGTAGAAAGCCAGGTAAAGAAAAAAGGGAGCATCACCGGCTGATTCAATGAATTGCATGGATTCATCCGTCAGCCTGTCGGTCAGGTATTCTCCATCGGGACCATCTTCCAGCCTGGGATTATTATAGGGGGAATAATATCCATTAGCCCCTGAGGATCTGCGTGGTGCTCCCCAGTTAACACCGCCCTTATTGATCTCAAAACCCTGAAATTCCGGCCAGAACCCGTCTGTCTCACCCAGGTGCCATTTCCCAGCATAGAATGTCTTATAGCCATGTTCCCTGAAAGCCTCGGCAATGGTGAACTCCTCCAATGGCAGATTATGAATATCCTCCGGGGGGATCAACTTCGGGTCGCGGGCCCTTGATATAGACATGCCAGGGATCCAATCGGTGATATTTACCCTGGCCGGATGCTTGCCGGTCATTAAGGCAGCGCGTGTGGGAGAGCATACCGGGGATGCAGCATAAGCACTGGTAAATCGTACAGACCGTGCAGCCAGTTTATCCAGGTTGGGAGTGTCATAAAATTCACTGCCATAGCATCCAAGGTCCTTCCATCCCAGGTCATCTACCAGGATAAAGACGATATTGGGATCTTCAGCTGACTTACACGAACCTAAAAATAACGCTGCCAAAACCAATAGGCTGATAATTATGTCTTTCATAAACATTTGAATAATTAATATAGTTTTTCCGGGTCAATAACAACATGTTTGATAGTCCGGCGCATATACGTGTAGGTTATGTGAACCAGTCCGTCTGAAGCCTGAATCACTGCCGGATAGGAGAATTCATCTTTCTGCCTTTCGAGTGTCAATATCACTATCCAGTCTGTCCCATTATAGGAAACCGCCACATTCAGCATGTTACGCACCGCCGGAAAATCCCCACTTCGCTGGGTATGATTATAAACCAGCAGCTGCCGGCCGTCTTTCAGGGTCACTGCATCCGTCCCGGCATTTGGGTTGGGCAACCAGGTAGCTGTCATTTCATCCCAGGTTTCCCCCTGATCATTGGACCAGGACTGGGAAATGACGCCCTGCCTGGTTCGGCAAAGGATTTGCATTTTTCCGCCGCGGTAGAATAAAATGCTTGGCTGTATAGCATCGAATTTAATACCATCATTAATGGGACCTATTACCTTCCATGTCTGTCCAAGATCCTTTGTCAGCTCAAAATGTACCATCCACGCATCATCCTTCCCCGGCTCCCTGACCTCGGTACTGGACGGACAGAGAATGCTTCCATCTTCAAGCTGGACAGGTTTATTTTTCACAGGGCCGATCAGGTGTCCGAGCGGTCCCATGCCCAGCTTTGAAGCTTCTGACCAGGTCATACCACCATCCCCGGAAGTTTTCATCATGCCCCACCATCCCCGCGGATCAGGACCGACTTTATAAAACAACATTAATGGTCCGGATACCGGCTGAAACAGCACCGGGTTCCAGCAGGGGTAACGCAGGGTATCGGATTGTATCCCGTTGGACACTTCTGCAGGCTTTGTCCAGCTGCTATCCACATACCGGGAAACCCAGATACCCACATCAGGATTACTTTCATACCGTCCCCCGAACCATGCAGCAATTAGTCCCCCGGGAATCTCAGCAACAGTAGAGGCATGGCATTCCGGCGTTGGCGGGTCATCGAGAGGGTAAATGAATTCACAGGATAAATAACCATTCTCTCCCTGTGAAGTTAATTTCGGAATTTCCATTGTGTTCTGTTTGGGAGCAGTACCAGTCTTACAGGCGGAAAATAACATAATCAATCCCAGCAGTATTATCGGTATCGTTTTTTTCTTTAGAAACACTGAAATCAAAAATCCGACAAGGAAGATGGTGCTGGTTCCCAGAACGATGGTGAGATAAGTATGGATCTGGTTCCCGATGGCGGAGGGCCCCAGTAACAGGTTTGAAAGACTCAGCCAGAGAATGACCATGAGTCCGGCGATAACACCAATGATGGCAGCAATTGTATTTTTCTTCCGGGAGAATACACCCAGCAGGAACAATCCGAGCATCCCTCCACTGAATATGGAAGCCAGTTTCCACCAGGCATCCAGTGCACTTTTTACATTGATCATGGCCATGGCAATACAGGTTCCGGAAATACTTATCACTAGCGAAGATATATACAACATTCGCATTGATTGCCTTTCTGAAGGGGATTTATTAAAAAAACGTTTGTAATAATCTGTCAGTAAAACTGTCGCAGTGCTGTTATAGCTTGTGGAAATGGTACTCATCCCGGCAGCAAAGATCGAAGCGATTAAAAGACCTGTAATACCGGCGGGCAGTTCATTGGCTATAAAATAGGGAAATACGGCATCGCTTCGATTGATCTCCTGTAGATCAACCGGTAGAACTCCGGCACCGGAACGATAATATGCAAACAGGGCAGTACCTATAAAAAGGAACATTAAAGAAACTGGTATATACAGCATGCCGCCGCTGAATGCAGATCTTTTTGCATCCCTGTCAGATTTTGAGGCAAGATACCGTTGTATATAATTCTGATCTATTCCGTAATTCTGCAGGTTGATGAAGATCCCGTAAACCAGCACCACCCAGAAAGTAGAACTGGCAAAATCGAGTTCATAACTGCCCAGGCTGAATTTGGAATGATCTCTGGCAATCTCAAACATCTGTCCGGGACCCTCAGGCATATTGAACAGAAGATAAACAGTACAGATCACAGCCCCCGCAATCAGGATGATGCCCTGGATGGCATCGGTCCAGACAACAGCCTGTATACCCCCCAGGACAGCATATATCATAACCGCCATCCCGGTTACAATGATCACCGTTTTCATGTCCCATCCATAGATGGAATGGATCATCAGGGCCAGCAGGTATAGAATGGTGCCTATACGCATCAGCTGTGTCAGGAAATAACTGACAGATGCATAGATCCTGGCCCAGGCACCAAATCGTTGTTCCAGGTAAGTGTATGCCGATGGACTATTGACCTTACGGTACAAAGGAACGAATACCTTCACGGCTATGATGGCCGCAATGGGTAAGGAAAGGCTGAAAACAAAGGCATTCCAGTCAGACTGGTAAGCAATCCCGGGTAATGCCAGGTAACTGATACTGCTGACAAAAGTGGCAAATATGGACATGGTCACTACCCATCGCGGGATGCTCCGGTTACCCAGGGTAAATGCCAATGAAGTTTTGTTCTTCCTGTAAAAGGAACCGCCAAATGCCATGATCCCCACCAGGTAAACGATAAATATGACCAGATCAATTGTTCTCATACCGGGATATCCGCATCACTTACCTGGTGTAGGGTTATATGGTTTGGTGATATTTATAGTAGCTACCTATTGACTTTCTTCTGCTTGGAATACTTGTTCAGGTAATATTGATGCATCACATATGCCTCAACCTTATTGATGCTTTTGGCCCCACCAAGGAACTCGGCCTCTATGAAGGTCCTGCAGGCTTTTTCCAGGACCTGGCTGACCACGAAGGCTTCATCCAGGTCACGTCCCAGGCACACCGCTCCATGATTGGCCAAAAGGCAGGCCATCCGGCCTTTCAATGCTTTCAGGGCAACTTTATTTATCTTCCTGGAGCTTGACCTGGCATAATCGGCCACCCTGACAGTGGGACCGATAATCTGGGCCATATCGTCGAGTATCGGGGGAACTTCCCTGCGGGCAGCAGCGACAGTGGATGCAGAGGGTGGGTGGGTATGTATAACGGCATTGATTTCATTGCGTTTTCTGAAAATCTCACCATGCATCTTGAACTCGGTGGAAGGTTTTATGCTTCCCTTATATTCAAAGGTCTTGATATTGACCTCTACCATTTCTTCCGGTTTAAGGTCCAGGTATTCCCTGCCGGACGGTGTGATTACCATGGTTTCCCGGTCAACACGAAGTGAGATATTTCCCCAGGTACCTTTGACCAGTCCTTCGGCCAGCAATCTTTTGCCAGCTTCCCAGATCTTTTGTTTTGCCTCTTGTATATCCATATTATGAATTCAGATCCTTAAAGATAAGTGTAAATATTGGTCTGTCCACATGAGAAGATTTTCAAAGCAAATAGAATGATAATGAATTGAGTCTGTACCGGCTGAATATTCATCTGATTAATTCTTATATTTCCAACTGGATTAATAAAGTTTATTATGAAGATATTACGCATCTCCATGATTTTACTATTGGGTTTGACCGCTTGTGTAAAGATTACTGAGAAGCCCAATATATTGATTATCTACACCGATGAACATAACTTTCGGACACTGGGCTGCTATCGGGACTTATTACCTGATGACCGGGCATTTGT
>DAOUVF010000240.1 GCA_030667765.1 Bacteroides sp. | reverse complement strand
CTTATTCACGTTCGTCAATGCCCAGGATTACGGGGGACCGACAAACAAGACAGATGATCAACGTATAAAATGGCCGAATGGTAAAAAAATGGCGATCAGCCTGTCATTTGATGACGCCCGCCTGAGCCAGATTGATAAAGGTATTCCCATCCTGGACAGCTACCAGGTAAAAGGGACATTTTATGTTTCACCGGATCGTTTAAATGAAAGACTTGAAGGATGGAAACATGCTGTTGCCAGCGGGCACGATATCGGCAATCACACTGTATTACACCCATGTTCAGGAAATTACCTATGGGCAAGGCATAAGGCCCTGGAGAATTATACCCTTGCTGATATGTACCGGGAACTTGATTCGGCAAGCCATATTATTAACAAATTGTTAGGCGTTACGCCGGTTTCATTTGCCTATACCTGTGGCCATACATATGTTGGAAGGGGTATGCAGACACATAGCTATGTACCACTTATATCCGCCATGTTTGCGACGGCAAGGACCTGGATGGATAATACCACGAATGACCCACTGTTCTGTGATTTCGCCCAGCTGGCCGGGATAGAACTGGATGGTAAGTCATTTGCAGAAATAAAAGATCGTATTGAGGCTGAAAAAGAAAGAGGCGGCTGGCTGATCCTGGCCGGGCACGAAATGAACGATGCTGGACGCCAGACCTCCCTGCTGAGCACTATTGATTCCATCTGCCGATATGCAATGGATCCAGCTAATGAGATATGGATTGACAACGTAACAAATGTTGGCAGCTATTTAAGGGATCAGCGGGGACTTCCTTCGCATTCAGAGATGATGCCTTACCAAAATCCTGCCCTTCCTGTTGATCAGAGGGTGGAGGATCTGCTTTCTGGAATGACGCTGGAAGAGAAAATAGGGCAGCTCAACATGCCCTGTGCTTACCACAGTGAACTTGGGAGAACGACAGAGGAAAAGATGGAGGGGTGTAAAAAATTTGCTGAGGGAACCTTAATAGGGGGGATTGGTCCGGGTGGCGGCTTTTTCACCCTGCCCAATAATGTACTGTTTGAAGGACCCGAACAGCAGTCCAGGTTTTTGAACGAATTACAAAAAATTGCCCTGGGAAAAACCAGGTTGAAAATTCCCCTTTTGCTGACAGAAGAAGGTACACATGGACTGATGTGTGCCGGGGCAACCATTTTTCCGGAAGGACCAGCCCTGGGTAGTACATGGAACATGGAGCTTTTAGAAAAGGTGTATGAAACAGCTGCCAGGGAAGCCCGGGCCATAGGGATCCACCAGCTGTTTACCCTGGTGATTGAGCCCAACCGGGATCCCCGGCTGGGAAGGAACCAGGAAGGTTACAGCGAGGATCCCTATCTGTGTTCCAGGATTGCAGAGACCATTGTCAGGGCCGTCCAGGGATATGATGTATCGGCCGGTGATAAGGTTGTTGCGGGACTGTGCCATTATCCCGGACAGAGTGCACCGGTAAGCGGATTGGAAAGGGGAGCTATGGAAATCTCGGAGAGGATGCTACGTGAAGTATTTCTGCCTCCATGGGTCTCAGGTATTAAAGATGCCGGAGCCCTCGGGGTAATGGCAACCTACCCCACCATTGATGGAATTCCCATTCACAGCTCATCCGCAGTATTGACCGGTATACTGAGGGGAGAACTGGGGTTTGAGGGACTGGTACTGAGTGAAGGTGGGGGGGTCAATACTATGGTATATACCGGGTTAGCAGAAAACCTCAAAGAAGCATCTGCCATGGCGGCCAACGCAGGTATGGATGTTAGTATTTCTTTTAGCCAGGGATACCTGCATGAGATGACAGAAAATGTCGAAGAAGGCAAAGTATCAATGAAAACAATAGACAGGTCTGTCAGGAGAATACTGGAAATGAAATACAGGCTGGGACTATTTGATAATCCTTTTGTTGATCCTCAGAGGGCAGCGGAGATATCACATACTGAAAAAAGCCAAAAACTGGCACTGCAAGCTGCACGGGAAGGCATTGTATTATTGAAGAATGAGGATAGGATACTGCCCCTTAGTAATAAAATAAAATCCATTGCCGTGATCGGCCCAAATGCAGACGATGAAAAAAACCAGCTTGGGGATTATACTTCCAGGGTGGTCCTGCAGGATATTGTTACTGTTTTGGATGGTATAAGAAACAAGCTTGGGGAAGACGTAAAGATCAGTTACGTAAAGGGATGCAATGTTAAGGGAGATGATCTTAACGAAATTGACAAGGCCGTTGAAGCTGCAAGAAATGCGGAGATTGCAGTACTGGTTCTCGGCGAAAACGAATGGCAGAGGGAGAATAAACAGGGAACAGCTGGTGAAGGATATGATGTAGCCACACTTGAGTTGACCGGGAAACAAAAAGAGCTGGCACGGAAAGTTATGGCAAGCGGTACCCCCACTGTTGTTGTCCTGATAAACGGAAGAGCCCTGGCCATTCCCTGGATTGATGAAAATATCCCTGCCATTGTTGAGGCATGGATCCCCGGAGAGAAGGGTGGTGATGCCATTGCCGATGTACTGTTCGGCGATTATAATCCAGGAGGGAAATTAACGGTAACCTTTCCGCGACATGCCGGACAGTTACCGGTTTATTATAATTACAAGCCTTCAAAAGTATACTGGCTGGAGGAAGGCTGGGGAAATTCCTATGCTGACATTGACTACAAGCCATTATATGAATTTGGACATGGATTGAGTTATACAACATTCGAATACGCTGGACTGGCAATCTCCCCGGAGTCATCCGGGCCATACGGCCAATTCCATATAAGTGCAGAAATTAAGAATACCGGTAAAACAGCGGGTAGCGAAGTGGCGCAACTATATCTCCGTGATAAGATAAGTACAGTTGTCAGACCGGTTAAAGAATTGAAAGGATTTACCAGGATCTGGCTGGAGCCCGGTGAATCAGCGACAGTAAATTTTACACTGACCCATGAAGAATTGAAGATGCTTGACAAGCATCTTGATTGGGTTGTAGAACCTGGAGAATTTACCATTTTTCTTGGAAGTTCCTCCGAGGACATCAGACTGGAAGGAACCCTGCGGATAAACTAGCAATTTTCTCTGAAAATTATAACTTTATAAAAAAAACCCCTATGCCTGCCGACCAGCTTTCTCCAAAGGATCAACGCCGTTATAAGATGCAAATCATGTTACCTGAAATTGGGGAGGAGGGCCAAATTCAACTTAAACAATCCCGTATACTTGTGATTGGGGTAGGTGGACTTGGAACCCCCATTCTACAATATCTGAGTGCGGGAGGTGTTGGACATATCGGGATCGTGGATAACGATCAGGTAGATGAAAGTAACCTCCAGCGCCAGATACTTTTTGGCGTAAAGGACCTTGGTAAATTAAAATCGATCATTGCCAGGGAAAGATTATCAAAACTTAATCCTGATGTAAATTTTGAAGTATTTAATTTCAGGTTGGGTAAAAAAAATATCCTTGAAATGGTCAGGGATCATGATCTGGTTTTTGATGCTACTGATAATTTTTCAACCCGGTATCTGATCAACGATGCCTGCGTGGCTGCGGGAAAACCCTGGATCTATGGTGCAGTATACAAGTATGAAGGTCAGTTGAGCGTATTTAATTACAAAGACGGTCCGACATTGCGCTGTCTGTATCCGGACCCCCCGAAACCAGGCTCATTTATTGAGGCTGAAGAAAGTGGCCTGCTGGGGGTCTTGCCGGGAATGATAGGCTGTTACCAGGCCATAGAGGCCATTAAGATAATTACTGGATTTGGGGATGTATTGTCCGGCAAACTACTGACTTTCAACATCAAAACCAATAATATCCATACTTATAATATTCCAGTAATAGCCAAGAATAAAATTTCATCCAATCTGTAAAAATCCTGGATTCAGACATTCTTTGTCACTGCTGGATACAAACTCATACTTTTATTATTTTTAAGTCGTTAAAAACAAAAGTATGAGACTATTATTGATCAGTAACAGCACAAATGCCGGTGAAGCATACCTGGAACACCCCCTGGATCAGATAAAATCATTCCTGGGGAGTATACCGGTCAAAGCTTTATTTATCCCCTATGCTGGCGTCACAATTTCATTTGATGAATATACCACACGAGTCAGTAAGCGATTCCGGGAGATTGCACATGAGATAACTTCAGTTCATGAAGCAGATGATCCGGTTCAGGCAGTTCAGCAGGCAGAGGCCATCGTGGTCGGAGGTGGGAATACTTTCCATCTTGCCAAACTGATGCAGCAGGAGGGTTTGATTGATGCAATCAGGGAGAAAGTGCTGGCGGGAACTCCTTATATAGGATGGAGTGCCGGTAGTAATATGGCCTGCCCAAGCATTCGGACCACCAATGATATGCCTATTGTAGAGCCCGTAAGTTTTCAAGCATTGAATCTGGTTCCCTTCCAAATCAACCCCCATTACCTCGATGCAAATCCTGAATGACATGCGGGGGAAACAAGAGAAATGCGGATAGAAGAATTTCTTGAGGCCAATCCCGGTATATTTGTTGTGGGATTAAGAGAGGGCACGATGTTCCTTATTGAAAAGGAGACAATACAGTTACTGGGACCAAGACCTGCGAGGATTTTTAAGAAAGATCAAGATCCTCAGGAGCTTGAGCCCGGAGCAGATTTTTCTTTTTTACTATAAATTATTGATTTGAAAATATTCCGGAAGATTATTATATCCTTTCTTATTATTGGAGGGATACTGGTTGCAGTGGCTGCCATTCTCGGACGGATATATGAGGACGAGATCACACAGTATGTAATATCCGGATTGAACAAGCAGATAAAGACTAAGGCAGAGGTTGGTGATGTTAAGCTGTCATTTTTTAAAAAATTCCCGGATGCCTCACTCGAATTAAAGGACGTTGTGCTCCTTTCCGTGCAAAACACCGATACACTTTTACAGGCAGAGCGCCTTTACCTCAGGTTTAATGTTGCAAGATTGCTGAAGCGGCAATATTTGATCAAGGAGGTACATGTTCATTCAGGTATGCTGAACCTGCTTGTAGATCAAAACGGGAACAAGAATTATGTATTTTGGAACAGGCAAGAAGACAATGATAGCGAAGCTTTTCTGCTGGATATTGATAATTTGAAACTGACAAGCATAAACCTTAGTTTTCAAAACCT
>DAOUVF010000103.1 GCA_030667765.1 Bacteroides sp. | reverse complement strand
TGGAATAGGGTTTTGTTCTAATAGTATATACAGACCTGGATATAAATTTTTACATTCTTTTTTTCCTATAAGATTAAATTGTTGGATAATTTGCCAATGCATATCAAGTAGCTCTTCAATAAAAATATCAATATCACCAAAGTGATGATAAAAAGAGGCACGAGAATATCCTATTTCTTTGCTTATTTTATTAATGCTTAAGTTTTCGGGGCCATATAAAGCAAAATGTTCGTATCCCTTTTTAAGCCATTTTTGTTTTGATCCCTGCGACACTGACATAATCAACTGTTTAATAAAATATAAAGTTAGCGATTACTTCCTTCTCCTACAATGAATGCCAATCGTTTGTATATGTGTACTTATTGACAAGGAGAATTTTGGGGTATGCCCAAGGATTGAGAACATTGACATTGGGCCCCATTTATAGTAACTTTATAGTTTATCCTTGAAAGCCCTGCAAGATGAAAAAGTCCCGCGTTCTTCACCTTATATTACTGGCAATTGCTGTTGCCGGTCTCTCCACCTGCGATAAACTTACCGAGGAAAATGCCGAGGGCAGCCTTGAATTTGGCATGGCCATCGATCTGATCGAACAGGACCTGAAGAGCATCTCGGATGATTCTTCCAGGGTGGAGAACCTGGCCCTGGTCGTCACATTGGGTAACGAATCCGGGGAACTTGTACTGAATAATGACAGACTGGAACTGTATAATTTTGGCGGTCATTATGTCACCAAAGAGATCAGGCTCAGGACAGGAAAGTACAAATTGCTTAAATTCATGGTGGTTGATGACAGGGGGAATGTCAGGTTTGCCACCCCAATGTACAACTCACCGCTGGCCTACCTGGTGAAACATCCACTGCCCATCCATGCAGAAGTAGAAAAGAATGAGGTAACCAGGCTGAATCCCGAGGTGCTTCCTGTTGATAACAATACTCCTCCGGAAGATTTCGGATACATCAGTTTCGGTATCCAGGTTGTCCATCCCCTGGAATTTTACATCGCTGCATATATCGATGATCCCAGGCTCATGGCTCCCACAACACTGACCGAAGCCATGCTGGACGTAAGGATAGAACCTGACTGGTCACATTCCTTTCAACTTGAATCAAGAATTAACAGGATTACGGTCCCACGAGTAGAGAAGAAATATGTGCTTATCGTGAGAAAACCGGGATACAGGCCACAGATGATGGAAAAATCATCAATGGAGCTGGCAGAAGCAAACCGGGAGCATCCCATCCTGGTCCCATTAAAAAAGGAGAACATCCTTATCCTTAGACCAGGTCCTGAAAAAGGGAAGGATGCCACGATCTTTCTCTCAAAACCGGACGAGAACTTCGGCAAACATCCCCATTTTGAAGCAGCCAATTCTCCTCCATTTGTGATCCATGACCATGTGGAGACTTCCAGGAGCCTCATCACGTTTGAACTGGGCGATATCCCGGAAAAAGCCAGGATCGAAAAAGCATTCCTTTCCCTGTATTACCGAACGCCTTATTTCTATGAGGGTATTGCTGAAAGTTATATGGACAGGAACCTGGCGATATTCCAAAAGATAACAACATCCTGGACGGAAGAAAAGCTTACCTGGAATAATCAGCCAGAGACCACAGAAGAGAACCAGGTCTACCTGAAACCCATGCCATGGATCTCAGCCAATTTCTATACCATTGACCTGACAGCCATTATCCAGGATATGAGGTCCCATCCTGAAGATCTTCACGGGATCATGTTCAGGCTGGTTGAAGAAAAGGATGTATCAGGTTTTATCTTCGGCTCCAGTGACCACCCCGAGGAGGGCATGCACCCGGCATTAAGATTGCACCTTATCCTGCCGGAACGGTAATAAGGAACCTGTTGCTTTCTGACGAATACACAGGCCGATAAGGATATCACTTGCATAAAAATGCTTCAGGCGGCAACCCAGCAGGGGTTTTGTAAAGTAATTGTATTATGCTTGCCTAATTTTTATGGTGAGAATGTCACCAATGGACTGATCAAACCCATTTTTGGGAACGCTGCCAGAAAGAAACGCATTGAATGGTTGATTATTGCCGATATTCCTCATCAATTTGTTTACACGAAAGATGCTGCAAGATTGTTTTTCATGCTCTCAGAGGAAGCAAGTCTTCCTGACTATTTTCAAATCAATTATAGGGGTGTAATTGTGCCAAGTATCATGGAGTGGAACAAAACGATAAGCCGGATCTCCGGAAGTCCGGATAAAGTAAAAGTCATATCCAAAACAATCCTGGGCGTTCTCAGTTGGTTTGTTCCTGTTGTAAGAGAACCCAGGGAAAATTTCTATCAGTTTGAGAATACGATCATACTGGTCGACGCCAGGGTCAAAAAGCAATACAGGTTAGATGGTTACCCATCCGGACCCTACCCGGTCTACAAGCCAAGAAACAGAATGGCTATCCCGCTGAGTAGAATAGTCGCACCTGCAATGGCATGTGTGAACCGTTCCATCTTTCCCAGTCTGACAAATTTCAGTCCATAAGAGGCCATCAGGACCAGCACGAGCATGGTCAGTATGGTAACCAGGCCGAAGACAATTGACACCTGGGCAACGCCCCAGGAACTGTTCTTGGCGGCCGGGTACATCAAAAGCGGGATAAGTGGTTCACAGGGTCCCAGGAAGAATATGGTGAACAGTATCCATGGAGTAATGTTGTTTTTATGGGTATGGTCATGCTCTTCAAGGTGGGTATGCTCATGTACATGACTGGTACCGTTCCCATGATAATGGATATGTTTATGGGGTTTATTCTTCACGGCCCTGTATATTCCCCAGGACATATAACCCAATCCGAATAATACAAACAACCATGCCGCCAGGTCTCCCCTGACAGATTCCATGAACTCCAGTTTATTCAAAGCAATGCCGACACCTATGCCAATTGTTCCCAGCAGGATAGAACTGATCACATGGCCAAAACCACTCAGGAGGGTGACCCAGGATGTTTTATAGATCGTCCATTTCCTGGCCCTTGACATGACAATAAAGGGCAGGTAATGGTCGGGTCCCAGTACCGTATGTATAAAAGCCAGGCTTGCGGCAGTGATGGTAAGTGCAGTGAGATTATCTGTCATAATAAAGGGCCATTAAACCGGAACAGCTGTCATAACCAGTTCACCATGGTAAATACCCTTAATGGCTTTCAGCTTATCCGCAATCTTGTTTAGCCTGTCTGATGTCCCCTTCAGGGTGATGGTCTCCAGGCAAAGATCATGGTTCAGGTGGATATGCTGGCTGGATAATATCAGGCAATGGTAGTCATGCTGAAGTGTGGTCATCTGTTTCTGCAGGTCCCTTTTATGATGGTCATATATCAGCACCAGGGCGCCGGCAACTTCCTCATCCCCCTTCCATTTATCCTCCACCAGGTTTTTGTTGATCAAAAACCTTATAGCCTGGGAACGGTTAGGGAAATGATGGTCAATTACCAGTTGATCAAGCTTTTCCAATAGATCTTTTTCGAGGGATACACCAAATCTGCTTACAGACATCGTGTTACTTTTTATTAAAAACTTGTTACGAAAATATAAAAAAATATTGAATTGTGGTTTATTTGGGTATTATTTTCATTTCATCGATCAAATGGCCGGCACCGGCATACTTGTCGATAATGAAAAGTACATACCTGATGTCCACTACGATGTTGCGGCATTGGTTTACATCATAGACATAATCGCTCATGGTTCCTTCCCAGTTCCGGTCAAAATTTATCCCGATCAGGTGGCCGTCAGCGTTTAAAACCGGACTGCCGGAATTCCCGCCGGAAGTATGGTTGGATGCAATAAAACAAACCGGCACTTTTCCATTTACCGTATAGGGACCAAAATCCTTCTGTTCATACAGCTCCCTCAGTTTCTCCGGGATGATGTAGTCTTCCATGGACAGATAGCTTTTTTCAATAATGCCGTCCAGTGTGGTGAGGGATCCATACCTTGTGGCATCCCGTGGCCGGTAATCCCTGACCTGTCCATAGGCAATGCGCATGCTTCCATTCGCATCTGCATAAAAACCCCTGTCCGGTTCCATTTCCCGCAATCCTTTGACATACAGGCGGTATATGGTATTCTTCAGGTCTGTGATTGACCTGTATGAATGCCTGATCTTTGCCGATAGATCTTCACAGGCCCGTGCCAGACTGAATACCGGATCATTCTCTATCTTCTTTAAGTCAGCCTGATCCGGGTCTTCCAGCAAACTCATTATCTTTTCCTTGCTGGAAAAGATGGTTTTATCAAACAAATACGTGGTGTACCCGTCAATATCCCCCCTGTACTTTTGCATGGCTTCCTGCAGGGGTACGGGATAATAGGTCTCCGGCAGATCCGCCATATAGATTATGAGAAGCCTTCTGAATATCTCCATGTCGATAGCTACAGTGTAGTCCTTGAAAAAGTCAGAGGACTGTTCCCTGGCTATATCAATCGTATTATCAAGATAATACTCTCCGATTTCCCTGTTCTGAAATGCCTCCACCAGGTCCATGAAATTCCCGGCAAAACGCAGGATCTCAATGGCCCCTAAAATCTCCCGCTGGTATTCATAGGCCAGTATCAGGTCAGACTCTTTTTTAATGAGGCATTCAAGTGAATCCAGTACATTTTCATATTCCCTCCTTCCTGCAGGGTCCCGGCAAACCCATCCGCTAAATTTCTGCTCATAGTCCTTCTTCTGAGCTATGGCTTCCACCTTATTAATGCCTTTGATGACACCCTGCCATTTCTTCCATGCATTGGCCACACGTGCATACTTGGCAGAATATTTAATTTGGATCTCGTCGCTTTTATCCATTTGATTCTGCATGACCTCCATTCTTTCTGTCCTGATCCGGATCTTGGCAGGCAGGCTTTTTCCAATGATCATTTCCAGATCTGACGAGAGCAGGTACTGGTCGGTATTACCAGGAAAGCCACAAACCATGGTAAAGTCCCCCGTATCAACTCCGCCGGCAGAGACAGGCAGAAAGTTCCTGGGTTTATAGGGTACATTTTCGGCAGCATACGTTGCCGGATTATTATTTTCATCCGCATAGATCCTGAAAAAAGAGAAATCACCGGTATGCCTGGGCCATATCCAGTTGTCCGTGTCACCGCCAAAGTTCCCGACAGCTTTGGGAGGGGCTCCCACCAGCCTTACATCATTAAACTCCTCATACAGGAACATACAATACTCACTCCCGTAATAGAAGGATTTTGTTACGGCCTTCCACTGTGTTCTATCCATGGCTTCATCCTGCAGTTTCCTGATGTTCCTGCCGATGATCTGTTCACGGGATTGTTCGGTAATCCCATCCTCCACTCCTTCCAGCACTGTTTCAGTTACATCCTGAACCTCCCGGAGAAATCTTACATATAGCTCCAGATTAGGTAATTCCTCTTCCCTGCTCATGGCCCAGAATCCCTCATCCAGGTAATTGTTTTCAAGGCTGCTGTGACGCTGGATGCTTCCGAGACCGCAATGATGGTTGGTGATCAGCAAACCTTCCGCGGAGATCAGTTCTCCCGTACAGAATCCCCCGAAACTGACCACTGCATCCGTAATGGCCGCCTGGTTGATCTGGTAAATATCATCGGCCGAAAGCCTGAATCCCTTTTCCTGCATATCGCCTATCCTCAATTCTCCGATAAGGGACGGCAGCCACATCCCCTCATCCGCTCTCAGGACTGCCAGCGGGATAAAAAGGAGTATCAACAAGATGTTCAGGTTTTTCTTCATGGCACGATCATTCTCCCAGTAATTCTTTTAACTCATGATAAACCTTCTGGATTGGCAGTCCCATTACATTGAAATAAGACCCCTCGATCTTCTCGATCCCGATATACCCTATCCACTCCTGGACCCCGTATGCACCGGCCTTATCAAAAGGTTTATATTGATCTATATAGTAGTTTATTTCTTTTACGTCCAGCCTGGCAAACCATACCCGTGAAGTGGCATGGAATGAATGCATCCTCTCTGCCGTCCTGAGGCATACGCCTGTCAGGACCTCGTGCATGTTCCCGGATAATCTGTTAAGGATGTTGACCGCATCTGCCCGGCCCTTTGGCTTGTTTATCACCTTCCCATCCAGCCACACTATGGTATCAGCCGTGATAAGCAGGGTATCACGGGGGACTTCTTTCATGATGGCTGTGGATTTGAGCTCGGCCAGGTAGACCGGGATCTCCTGCCTCGAGAGCCTGGCAGGGTATGTTTCCTCCAGGTCATTGTTTACCCTGATCTCATATTCGATTCCCAGTTCATTCAACAGGTAATGCCTTCTTGGAGACCCTGATCCCAGGATGATGTGGAAGTCTTTAAGCTTTTCGTGGAGCATCAGGATATGTATCGGTGGATAATGAAATACACAGGGATGGAATACATGATCCCGGCCAGCATAATCAGTTTCGTAATATTGCTGCAGACATGATAATCCTTTTTTTCTCTGGCTGCCAGCAACCTGTACAGGAGATACAGAAAGGGCAGAATCAGGAAGAGAGAGAACCATCCCAGGGAAATCAGATCAGGTTCCCCTCCGGGATTATAATAAAGAAATCTGACATACACATAGATCAGCGAGAAAATGATAGCCAGGATAAGCATCACAACCACGACTTTGGTGAATCGTATCCCGAGCAGGACCGGCATAGTGCTCCTGCCATATGCGGAATCTCCTTCAAAATCTTCTATATCCTTGGTGATCTCCCTGATCAGGGTGGAAAGGAAGGCGAAGAAAGAGAAACCCCCAACCCATGCGAGGAGGTTATTGAAGTTCATATCATTGGCGATCAGGATCTCCCGGTACGCTTTATTCAGCAAGGGGATTTCAAAGATCACCACAACAAAGGGGACCACAGCAGTGAAAATAGCCACGATGAGGTTCCCTACCAGGAACTGCCGCTTATAGGTGGTGGAATAAAACCACAAAATACCGGCAGCCAGCAGGTAAGCAATGCCCAGGCTCAGTATATCAATGTACCAGGCCAGGTAGATGCCGGTTAATACCCCTATTCCATTCAGGAAAATATGAGTGATCATGGCCCATCTCCTGCTGATCTTTCTGCCTACAATCACAGTAGAAGGACGGTTTAGCAGGTCGGTTTTCATATCGAAATAATCGTTGATCACATACCCGGCAGCAGTTATGGCCATGGACGAGAAAACAAGAAGGAAGAAATGCAGGTGATCGAGTTGGGGGACAAAACCATTTACGGCAAGTATCGGTTCCACGATAAAGAACCTCATCATATACTGGGTGGCAGCAATGATGAGCAGATTCTGAAAACGTATTAACTTTAAAAAAGCTTTCAAAACATTACCAAGTAAAAGCATCTGGTTCCATCCATCTTCCCTGTAATCGCAACACCTGTTCAATGACATCCCGGACACATCCTTCTCCCCCCGGTTTATCTGAGATATAGATTGAGATCGACTTGATTTCTTCAACTGCATCGGAGGGGCATGTGGGAAACCCTACCTCCTTCATAACCAGGTAATCCGGGAGGTCATCTCCCATATACAGGATGTTTTCAGGCTTGAAATCATATTTTGAAAGGAAGTCTGACAGATCTTGTTGTTTATTCCTGGACCTAAGGTAAATATCGGAAATACCGAGATTCCTGAACCTGGACTCAACGGCTTCTGAATTCCCGCCCGTGATGATACCGATCGGATATCCCTTCCGGACGGCATACTGGATCGCATATCCATCCTTGATGTTCATGGTGCGCATGAGGTGGTGTTCAGGATGCAGAAAGATTTTTGCATTCGATAACACACCGTCAACATCGAAAACAAATGCCTTTACACTGCCAAGCTCTTCCTTAAAATTACTCATTCACTCTCAAAATGTTGATAGATACTCTCGCTTACAAATGTATATATTTTTTGCCATTCAGGCTGATCACAAAGCATCAGTTGATGGATTCCTAAAATATTTTTATCATGGCGGGAAGCGGGACCAGTCTGGGCCTCGTGGGGGCTCATTTCGAGGATTTTTTTGGCAGTCTCCATGATGAGTGGTTTCAGGATGCCAAAATCAAACTCATTATGGCTCAGGATATCGTAGGCGGTGCGGTACATATGGTTGGTGAAATTACAGGCAAATATGGCCGCCATGTGCATGATCTTACGGTTCTCAAAATTCACTGCAGAGACATTATCTGAGATCTTTTCTGCAATATTTTTGAGGCGGTCTTCATTTTCCTTAGTATTTGCTTCAATACAAACCGGCACGGTCCGGAAATCAATTGACCGTGTTTTCGTAAAAGTCATCAAGGGGTACAGGACACCAAAATCACTGGTCCATTTCTCAAACACATTGGAAGGTACACTCCCTGCAGTATGTATCATGAAAACATCTTTAAGAATAATCTGGGGCAGGAGGCCCTCAATTGCCCGGTCAGTAATACAGAAGATAACAATCTCGGCATCCTCCTTGAGCATATTAACATCCGTTGTCCAGGGCACATCAAGATGTAAACCGAAAGCAGCTGCAGAAGACAATGTCCTGCTGTAAACCTGGATAATCCTGAATCCTGCTTTCTGAAGTGCCGGTCCCAGGTGCCAGGCCAGTTTTCCGGCACCAATGTTGATGGTTTTCAGTCCTTTTGCCCTTCTCTTCGGCCTTTAGATTTGCACGTAAGTTACATGGAATTCCTTAAAACAAAAAAAACCATCT
>DAOUVF010000458.1 GCA_030667765.1 Bacteroides sp. | reverse complement strand
TATGCGCTTTGAACATGTTTATGCCGCACCCGTTTGCCACCCGGCCCGCATCACCCTTATGACCGGACGGTACCCGTTCAGGTTTGGAGATCCGGTTTGGGGCAGCTTCCCGGGACATGCAGAAAATCAAACGTTTGCCCATGAACTACAAAAAGCCGGCTACGCAACAGCGGTTGCCGGCAAATGGCAATTATGCATGATGAAGGATGAACCGGACCATCCTCACCGTCTGGGATTTGATGAATACTGCCTGTTCGGATGGCATGAAGGTCCCCGGTACCACAATCCCCTGATCTGGCAAAATGGAGAGATAAGGCAGGACGTTGCCGACCAGTACGGACCGGATGTGTACAGCGATTTCCTTATTGATTTTATGAAGCGAAACCGCAACCGGCCCTTCCTGGCATATTACCCCATGGCATTGATCCATGATGTATCTGATGACTTTGAACCTCCTCCTCCCTTCGGTAAGGCAGGAAGGTATGAAAATGTGAAGGAAATGTCGGTAGAAATGGACAGGGTCGTGGGTAAAATGTTGCAGGCTGTTGAAGACCTGGGACTAACAGACAATACTCTGGTTATCTTCACAACTGACAATGGAACAAACCATAGAAGTATTATCCGTCATAAAGATGGTGAATTCATCAGGGAGCTGGTTTATTCAACGATTGACGGGGTGGAAGTCCCAGGAGGAAAAACAAAGATCACTGACTGGGGAATCCGGGTACCAACCTTCATCCGCTGGCCGGGCAGAATACAGGAAGGAAGCGTTTGCCATGAACTCATCGATTTCAGTGATTTTCTCCCGACTTTTAATGATATACTGGATCTTCCACCAGTAGCATATGAAATTGACGGACAAAGTTTTGCAGGGATCCTGACCGGGGAAGAGCATGATACCCGGTACTGGGTTTATTCTGAGAAAGCGGGCATGGAGTATGCGGTCAGGTCAAAAGATTGGAAACTCCTTCCTGATGGTAAATTATTTGACATGAGATCAGATACTCATGAGGAGAATCCCATTCTGGAATCAGCGGACACACCTGCTTCTGCGAAAGCCCGCATCACTCTCGATTCAATCATGACGGAACTTCGGGGCAGCCGGTAAGACCGACCGCCCTGGAGATGGGAAAAGACTTCTTATTCACCAAGCTGTTCAAGCAATACTTCACAGGCCTTTTGCAGCTGTTCATCAAGGCCTTTTGATTTGTGGTCCGGCGAATTGAAAACCTCAATATCCGGTCGGGCCGGTTCCAAGTCCATGTTCATATCGTTCGCCTTCACGAACCAACCCCTGAAGGGCATCCTTACATAGGAACCATCAATCAGGCCGACCCCGCCAGTGGAGATCACTGCACCAAATGTGGGCCTTCCAACCAGGGTCCCGATACCAAGATTCTTGTATGCATGCGAGAAGATCTCAGCATTTGAATAGCTGTTCTCATTACAGAGCGCTATGGATGGTTTGTTCCAGGCGAAGAAAGGCAACCTTGTTGAGAACGGATAATATTCCCGGTAATTTTTATGGTTGGATAGGGTTGTATCCGCTCCCCTTGGAATGGTATAAGCATGTTGTTTCACGTTCAGTATTGCCATTAAATAATCCGTTGTACTCCCTCCACCATTAAACCTGACATCAATCACGATACCTTCCTTGCCATGACCCACAGCGGTCAGCTCTCTCTCAAACCTTTCAAAACTTCGCATATCCATCCCACGAATATGCAGATATCCAAGTCTGCCTCCGGAATATTCATCCGTCAGCCTCCGTCTTTCCTTAACCCATTCATTATACAATTCCGTCCTTATACTGCCTACGGGCCGGATAACCACCTCCCGCTGGTTGCCATTCTTGTCCTGTACGCCAAGCAGTAACTTTTCATCGGTTGTATTGGCCAGTAGTGACCAGAAATTAATGTCCCCGGTTGCATCCTCCCCATTAACTGAGATAACAATTTCCCCGGTATTAAGTGTACTGGTAATTTTATCCGCAGGTGAGTCGGGAATAACGTGCTGGATAAGGGCCCCTTGTTCGTGAGGTACCACATCTATCCCCAGCAGCCCTGTCCTCTCAGATTGTGTTTGTTCCCGGTCCCGCCCAAACAGTCCCATATGACTGGCATTCAGCTGGCCCAGCATGATATTGTACATGTACATGAAATCTGTTTTGGTGGAAGCTTCCATACAGTATGGTTTGAACTTTGCTTTTAAACCGTCCCAGTCCCTTCCGTGAAACTCAGGATCATAAAATCCATCCCGCAGGGCTCGCCATGCTTCCTCGAATATCTGGTCAAGCTCTGCCTGGTAATCTATCTTCATTTTGGCCGCCACAGGCAGGTTTTCCAGTTCCTTCCCATTTGTACCGATCCTGGAAAGCTTGCCCTTGGTATTCATGTAGAGGTATTTCCCCTTCGGGTCAAGTTTTACATTATTAGGATTTTTGCCTCCCTTTGTCAACTCTTTCATATCCTTCCCGTCCCATTTTATCTGGAAAATGTCCCTGCCTCCCTTACCTGGAGTATGGGTAGTAAAGTAAAAGGTCTTGCCATCTTTTGATATTTCCAGGTTTCCCTCGTTGCCTGACAATGAGGTCAGCTGAACCAGCCTTTCATGGATGTCTTCAAAGTCTATCTGCAAAGACTCAATCTTATCTTCTTTCTTCTCCTTGTCTTTCCCATTTTCATTATCATCTTCTTCCTCTTCTTCCCAATCCTGTTTGGTTTTCTGGCTGTCTTCCTTTCTTAGCCATACAAACCATATA
>DAOUVF010000239.1 GCA_030667765.1 Bacteroides sp. | reverse complement strand
GGGAACATCCTGATAACCCCATGCAATTATGGGATCTTTCATCAGACATATCGTGTAATGTGGACGTGGCTGCTTCCAATATTAGGATAGTTGAAGAAGCTTTACAAATATTCCTGGAAAATCATGAACCAAGTGAATGGTATGTGAATCCGGGAGATACTGAAGAGCTGATAGAATACAAAAGGATGAAAGCTGAACAGGAGGGAAGTGTCCAGGAACCTGTAAGGGCCAATTCCCGGTATCCGGAAGATCTTTGAGAAATATTAAATGCATTAATAATTGAAATCCTGATTATATGAAACAGAAAATCAACATGGATAGGCGTAATTTCCTGAAAAAAAGTGCATTTGCAGCTGCAGCATTTACGATCGTTCCAAGACACGTGTTAGGGGGAGCAGGCTATATAGCACCCTCCGATGAGCTCACAAAAGCCATCATAGGTTGTGGCGGGATCTGCAACGGCAATCATCTGAGGAGGGAGGGTAGGCTCGTAGCGCTCTGTGATGTGGACAGGCTGCGGCTAAACAGCACCCTTGACAAAGTAGATAGCAGTGTTAAGGGCTATCACGATTTCCGTGAGCTGCTGCAGCAATCTGATATTGATATTGTGCATATCGCCACACCTCCACACTGGCATGGTATAATGTCAAAAATGGCTGCCGAAGCAGGCAAGGATATATGGTGTGAAAAGCCCATGACGCGTACCATAGGCGAAGGCAAAAGCGTTGTCGAGGCCGTTCAGCGCACGGGAAGGATGTTCCGCCTGAATACCTGGTTCCGGTTCAGGGGCCCCTTTTACGGCCTGGGCACAACCGTGGAACCACTTAAGAAACTTATTGACAGCGGCCTGCTTGGATGGCCCTTAACCTTTACGGTAAGCGGCATTACCGGATATAACTGGAAATTTTACTGGAAGGGTGAGTATAACCTGCAGCCCATGCCTGTACCGGAACAGCTGGATTATGATTTCTGGCTTGGACCGGCACCATACAAACCCTATAACCCGGAAAGGGTACATTCCAAGTTCCGGGGTTACTGGGATTATGATGGCGGTGGACTTGCGGATATGGGACAGCATTACCTGGACCCGGTACAGTATATGCTGGGCAAGGATGATACGTCCCCTGTAAGGATTGATATAGATGCGCCTCAGCAGCATTATGATGCAGTTGGTACCTGGAGAAGGATAGAATACACTTATGCTGACGGATGCAGGATCATACTTGATGGAGAGAACAGGGACAAAAACGCAGCTTATATCGAGGGGCCATCAGGAAAAGTTTACAGGAACTTTGAATCCACAATACCCAATGTAAAGAAACTGGTTGCATCCCTGCCCGATCCTGAACCCCGGATAACCTCATTCCATGAGTCGATACGAACCCGAAAGAAATTTGCCCTGAATGAGGAAAACGGGCACAGGTCATGTACGATAGTTAATCTTGGTGTGATTGCCCTGAGATTGGGCAGAACGCTGAATTTTGACCCGGTAAGCCAGGAATTCATTAATGATGACGGGGCTAATGACCTTATCAACCAACCCATGAGAGGCCCATGGCAAATCTGAGTTATCTGAACGTACCAATGACAATCCATATGTTAAACCGGTTTTAAATCTATTATAATGAGACAGTTTCAAATATTATCAATCCTGGTTCTGTATATGGCAAGCCAGGTGGCGGTTGCCCAGGATGTCAGAACACTGGAAACAAAAATTGCAGACCTGCTTGTCCAGATGCCTGTCAATGATCCGGAACACCGTGACAGGCTGGCAGAAGAAACATTTAATCTGGGTGACGAGGGACATGCAAAAATTTGTTCCCTGGTGGTACCTCCGGGAACGGGGGATGATACCCAGGCGCGGTTTGCCATTGAAAGTCTTTCCAAATACTTAAGTGTGGATGTACCCTCCGGGAAATCTGAAAAATGGGAGAAAGTATGCATAGAGTTTGCGACCGGGAGCAGTGACCAGCAAGTACAGGCTTTTTTTATGAGGCAGTTGCAATGGATAGGCAGCACTGCGACGATTGATGCCCTTACTCCTTACATTTCAGATGATTTTTTGTGTTATCCCGCAATCTCAGCTATGAAAACGGCTGACCCTGAAAAAGCAGGAGAGGTATTCACTTCAGTCATCGGCTCTTTATCCGGGAAACCCCAAGTTGAAACTGTAAAGGCCCTGGGAGAGCTTAAGGTGAACGGCGCCGCGAGCCTGCTGGTTGATATGTCAGGACATGAAAACGATACTGATCTGCAGCGGATTATTTTAAGATCGCTGGCCTCGATTGGGAGTCCAGATTCCTACAAGGCATTATTAAGTGCGGCAAAATCAGTAAAATACATGCCTGAACCGACGGGTGCCACCATGGCATTGCTGGAGTATGCAAAGGAACTCGGCAGTAACGGAAATACTGTTCTGAGCAATGAGATTTGCCAGGGGCTGATGAAGAAATGCAAATCTGAATCCCAGGTCCATTTTAAATCCTATGCCCTGAATATCTATGCGGATAATGCCGGGGTAAATGCTGCAATGCCCGCACTGGTCAGGGCCATGAAGGATGAGTATAAATCCTACCGTATGAGCGCCATAAACTTTGCGATTGAGAAATCCAGCCCTGCCGGTCCATGGATAAGTGAACTGGACAGAACGAAAGATCCTGAAATCAAGTCCGAGATCATATTCCTGCTTGCTTCCTTAAAGGATGAATCGGCTCTGCCCTCCATTGTTAAATACATGGATAGCCCGGAGGCTGAATTACGCAGCGAAGCGGTCAGTGCACTTGCATCCATTGAAGGATCAGCGGCTGCATGTAAAATTGTTAAGCACATGTTGAATTATGCATCGGAACCTGATCTGAGCGTTGCCAAAACAGCTCTTCTGTCTTCGACGAACACGGGAGATATTAAACCATTTGTTGAGAGCATCCCCGGTGCCCCGGATCCCGTCAAGGTTGTATTGTTGGAAATACTCGCAGAGAAAGGGAGTCCCGATTTCTTTGAAGTACTTATGGATTATTCCAGGAACGAAAACAAAGATGTAAGCTATTCCGCCGTCAAAGGCTTGAAAAATGTGGTTACTGAAAAAAATCTTGAAGCCCTGCTTGATTTCCTCGGTGAGGACCAGGATCCAAAATGGACTGCTGAAATCCAGCAGGCAATCATTTCATCTGTGAACATGGCTGAGGATAAAAGTGAATATATCGACAAAGTACTTTACTCAATGGAAAATGCCGCGGATAAAATTGACTATATCCCTGTTCTCTCCGGTATTGGCGGAGAAAAGAGCTTAAAAACTGTAAAATCTACATACGATAAGAGCCAGGGAGAGACAAAAGACCTTGCACTGCAAGCCCTTGTCGGGTGGACCGATGGAACAGCTGTTCCCTATCTTTTTGATGTATGTAAAAATACCGGTTCTGAGCCTGCCTTCAAGGGCTATGTCAGTCAGGTCATCAAATCAGGGCATACACCGGAGCAGAAGATCCTGCTGCTCAGGAAAATTATGCCTTTGGCCGGGGACAATGATCAGAGAAACATGGTTATTTCTTCCTGTGGTGATATTAAGACTTTCCTGAGTTTAATGTTTGTATCTGGATTTATCGGGGACGATCAACTTCGGCAGAGTGCAGTCAGCGCTGCAGTCCGGATTGCCCTGCCAACCCCGGGAAAGGAAGACGGGCTTTATGGGGATAATGTAAGGGAGATCCTGTCAAAAGCAAAGGAAATTATTACCGGGCCTGAGAGTCCCTATATTAAAATCGATATCGAGACCTACCTGAAGACCATGCCCGATGACCCTGGTTTTGTCTCCATCTTCAATGGGAAAGACCTCGGTGGATGGCAGGGGCTTGTAGAGAATCCCATTACCCGGGCAGAAATGGACAAAGATGAGCTAGCCAGAAAACAGGCCGAAGCAGATATACTGATGCATAAGAACTGGCAGGTCAGGGATGGGATACTGGTTTTCAGGGGAAGTGGGTATGATAATATCTGCTCGATCAAAGAGTACCGGGATTTTGAGATGATATTGGATTGGAAAATACAGAAGAACGGAGATAGCGGGATCTACCTTCGTGGATCACCCCAGGTACAGATCTGGGATAAAGCACGTGTAGATACCGGGGTACAGGTGGGTTCCGGGGGACTGTTCAACAATCAGAAGAATAAGAGTAAACCCCTGCAGGTAGCAGATAATATCGTTCCTGACTGGAACACATTCCGTATCATCATGATAGCTGAACGGGTAAGCGTCTACCTGAACGGAGTCCTGGTTGTTGACAATATTGTCCTGGAGAATTACTGGGACAGGAGCATACCGATCTTTCCTGCAGGTCCCTTAGAACTGCAGGCACATGGAAATGATTGTGCTTTCCGTGATGTTTATGTCCGGGAGATTCATGGTGCAGAATTAAATCCCGAGGAAAAAGCGGACGGGTTTGTGTTGCTGTTCAACGGGAAGAACCTGGATGGCTGGACCGGAAACAAAATCAATCACGTAGTCGAAGACGGTACTATTGCTATCCGGCCGAAACTTGGTGGCCATGGGAACCTGTATATGGAAAAGGAGTACGCCAACTTCAATCTCCGCCTTGAATTCAAACTGACCCCGGGCGCCAATAATGGACTTGGAATCCGTACCCCCCCTGAAGGAAATGCCGCCTATATCGGGATGGAATTCCAGGTACTCGATAATACTGCAGAGGTTTATGCAAACCTGGAACCCTACCAATACCACGGTTCTGTATATGGTGTTATTGCTGCTAAGAGGGGATTTCTAAGGCCTGTGGGAAAGTGGAATGAGCAGGAGGTTATCGTGGATGGCACAAAAATCAAGATTGTCCTGAACGGAACGACCATTGTTGACGGGGATATTTCAGATTCCATCAGGAATGGCACCCTCGATGGAAAGGATCATCCCGGATTGAAGCGAAAGACCGGGCATATAGGATTTCTGGGCCATGGCTCGGAACTCTGGTACAGGAATATAAGGATCAAGGAACTCGATGCCGGACAATGAGAAAAACTTATTTGACACTCATTTTTACATTGCCAGGTTTGAAGGTGTCGAGGTGTCATCACTGAGGCTGTTGATAAACAAGAGCCTTGGAGAACCTCAAATCAGGGAGTTCTGTGCATATAGTCTTGAAAGTTTAT